>SHYB01000011.1 GCA_009693015.1 Dehalococcoidia bacterium | reverse complement strand
ACGGCCCCCGACTGGGGGCCGTAACGCTGCATCTCCGGAATGTTGCGATACTCCACTTGCTGGCTCCATACGTCTTTCATGTCCCTGCGCGGGACACACTCATCGTTGCCGCTCTGAAAGCGCGAGGCCCCCGCGCACCGGGGGCCTGCTTTCGCGCCGCGTCACCTGCCAGCTCACCCTGCTACGGAGTGCCGTGGCGACGAATTCTAACACAGGAGGCCCTCTTTCGCCAAAAAACAGAGGCATGTCGTACATGGGACTTTCACGCGCCGCGCATCTACGCGGAGGCGGCGCTGCGTCGGCACGATGATATGCCGCGCCGTCACTGGCGACAAGGGCGGCTAGGCCCGCCCGCTCCTGGCACAGGAAAATCCTTCTTGTTAGAATGTTCTGCGCGCGTGCCCGTGTACGCCGCAGAAGGCCAACGCATGCCCCCGCAACCGCCGGAACTCCCCTACAACCCCAGCGCCATCGAGGCCAGGTGGCAGTCGCGTTGGGACGCCGATCAGTTGTACCGCGCGCAGCCGGATGCATCGCGCCCGAAGTGGTACGAGCTGACGATGTACCCCTATCCCTCCGGCGATCTGCACATCGGCCACTGGTACGCCATGGCCCCCTACGATACGCACGTGCGCTTCAAGCGCATGCAGGGGTTCAACGTCCTCGCTCCCATGGGCTTCGATGCATTCGGCTTGCCGGCGGAGAACGCCGCCATCAAGCGCGGCATCCACCCGCACACCTGGACCATGGCCAACATCGAGCGCATGCGCGGGCAGTTGCGCAGCATGGGCGCCGCGTTCGATTGGTCCCGCGAGATCGTCTGCTGCATGCCGGAGTACTATCGCTGGAACCAGTGGCTCTTCCTCCAATTCCACCAGCGCGGGCTGGCCTACCGCGCCTTCGCCCCCGCCAACTGGTGCCCCTCCTGCCAGACAGTGCTCGCCAACGAGCAGGTTGTCGGCGGTCGCTGCGAACGCTGCGACTCACTGGTGGAGCGCCGCGACCTCAACCAGTGGTTCTTCCGCATCACCAGGTACGCCGAGGAGCTTCTGGACTTTTCCGGCCTGCTCGACTGGCCGGAAAAGATAAAACTCATGCAGCGCAACTGGATTGGGCGCAGCGAAGGCGTGGAGCTGTCGTTCGATATCTCCCACGCCGGCCTATCCGAAAAAACGATAAAGGTTTTCACCACCCGCCCGGACACGGTGCATGGCGCAACCTTCCTCGTCCTCGCGCCGGAGCACCCGCTGGTGGAGCGTCTCACTGCGCCCGACCATCGCGCCGCCGTCGCCGAGTATGTCCTGCAAGCGCGCCGCGCCTCGGAGATCGAGCGCATGTCCGCCGACCGCGAAAAGACCGGCGTGCCCATCGGCGCCTACTGCGTCAACTCCTTCAACGGCGAGCGCGTGCCAATGTACATCGCCGACTATGTGCTGGCGGGCTACGGCTCCGGCGCGGTCATGGCCGTCCCCGCGCACGATGAACGCGACTTCGCCTTCGCCCGCAAGCATCGCCTGCCGGTGAAGGTGGTCATCTCCCCGCCGGACTGGGACGGTGGTGAACTGTCCCAAGCATTCACGGGCCAGGGCGTCATGGTGCACTCCGGCCGCTTCGACGGCACCCCCGGCGACCGCGCCTTCGATGCCGTCGCCTCCTACGCCGAGGCGCAGGGTTTTGGCCGGCGCACCATCACCTACCGCATGCGCGATTGGCTCATCTCCCGCCAGCGCTACTGGGGCACGCCCATCCCTATCATCAATTGCCAGAAGTGCGGCGCCGTGCCCGTGCCGGAGAAAGACCTCCCCGTGCTGCTGCCGGAGGACGCCGAGTTCAAGCCCACCGGCGAATCTCCCCTGGCGCGTCACGCCGGCTTCCTCCACACCGCCTGCCCCCAGTGCGGCGGCCCCGCCACCCGCGAGACGGACACCCTGGACACCTTCGTGGACTCGTCCTGGTACTACCTGCGCTACACCAGCCCCCACTACGACAAAGCCCCGTTCGACCCTGCGGAGGCGAAGTACTGGGCGCCCGTGGACCAGTACACCGGCGGCGCCGAGCACGCCGTCATGCACCTGCTCTACTCCCGCTTCTTCTGCAAGGCCATGCGCGATCTCGGCATCGTCAGCTTCGGCGAGCCGTTTACGCGCCTCTACAACCAGGGCATCATCCTGGGCGAAGACCGCGAGAAGATGAGCAAGTCGCGCGGCAACGTGGTCAACCCCGACGACTACGTAGGCACCCTCGGCGCGGACGCGGTGCGCGTCTTCCTGATGTTCATCGGCCCGTGGGACCAGGGCGGCTCATGGAGCAGCACCGGCATCCAGGGCATCTCCCGTTGGATCAACCGCGTCTGGGCCATTGCCGAGCGCGACCCCGCCGCGCTGGCCGGCGCTTCAACTGGCGGCGTTCCCGAGTTGCGCCGCGTCACGCATAAGACGATTCGGCGCGTGACGCAGGACCTGGAGCGATTCCAGTTCAACACCAGTGTCTCCGCGCTCATGGAGTTCACCAACCACCTGGGCCGCGCCTGGGAGTCCCGCGCCGTGGACGCCGCCGCCTGGCGCGAAGCGGTGCGCGCGCTGCTCCTGCTGCTCGCCCCCATCGCCCCGCACACCAGCGAGGAGCTATGGGAGCGCGCCGGCTATGCCTACAGCATCCACCAGCAGCCCTGGCCCGCGTGGGACGAAGCGCTGGCCCGCGACGAAGAGATCACGCTCGTCGTCCAGGTGAACGGCAAGCTGCGCGATAAGATCGCCGTCGCCGCCGGCGTCACCGAGGCGCAGGCCACCGCGCTCGCCCTCGCCAGCGATAAGGTCAAGGCCGCGCTCGACGGCAAGCAGGTGCGCAAGGTCATCTACGTCCCCGGCAAGCTGGTCAACGTGGTGGCGGGGTAGCCCTACCCCACCCCGTAAAACGCGTCGTTCGTGCGCACAATCGGCCGCTCCACGCGCTTCTGCATGCGCCAGCCCTTCGCCGTCTTCGCGTACGTTACGTCGTAATGGCCTGACGAACGCCCCTGCACCGTCTGCTCGCTGCTGGCCCGCGCCACGCGCCAGAAGTCGAAGTACAGGCCGCCGCTGGCCTTGTTTCCTCGCACCGTGAGCCGCGGCAGATGCATCATGTGCATCCCCGTCGTCGCCGCGTTCACCTCGCGGCAGAACGCCGCCAGCGCCGCGCGGCCCTTGACCGCGCGCCCCGGCCTGTCCGGCAACTCCACGATCTCGAAAATGCCGTCGCTGGTGAACACATCGGCCCAGCCGTCGGCGTCGCCCGTGTCCCACACGCGGGCGTAGGTCGCCTCCAGGTCAATGATCGCCAGGCGCGCCTCCACTTCGGCGAGGCGCTTCTCCAGGGATGCGGCGGACGTCGTGCGCGTGCTCATGGCGCGGCTCCTCAGGTAAGTTGCACCCGCAGTTGTACCACGCGCGGCAAGCGCCGGTCACCTTGCGATAGCGACGCCTACAGCTTCGGCGCTTGGCCCGGCGGCGGCACGTCCACCTGCGATTTCGTCCACGCCCGCGCGCATGCACTTGCCTTGACACCCAAATCTGGAAAATGGTACAGTTGGCCCGCTTTCCACACCCGCTGGGCGACCCGTGTGCCCAGCGTTGTTTTGCCAGCGTTGTTTTGAGTGAATCCCGAGAGGGGGCGGTGCAGCCATGCGCATCATTTGTTTCGCCAAACAAGTGCCTGACCCGGAGGTCCCCGCGGCCTCCTTCAAGATTGACCCCGCCACCAACAAAGCCGCGCCCGTGGCCGGCGTCGCCCCCGTGATCAACGGGTTCGACCTCAACGCCATCGAAGCGGCGCTGCGGCTCAAGGAAAAGCACAGCGCCACCGTCACCGTCATCTCGCTGGGCAAGAACTTGGTGCAGGACGTGATCAAGAAGCCTCTCTCCATGGGCTGCGACGAGCTGATCCTGCTCCAGGACGACGCTTTCGAGGATGGCGACGCCGCCTCCATCGCCGAGGCGCTGGCCCTCGCCGTCAAGAAAGCCGGCCAGTTCGATCTCATCCTCTGCGGGAGGCAGGCGTCTGACACCGACCGCGGCCAGGTCGGCCCCGCGGTCGCCGAGCTGCTGGGGCTGCCCTGCGTCACCCTCGCCAAAGGGGTGGAAACCGGCGAAGGCACGGTGAAGGTGGAGCGGGTGGTGGCGGACGGCACGGAGGTCGTGGAGGCCCCGCTGCCCGCGCTGGTGACGGTGAGCAATGAGCTGGGCGAGCCGCGCTACCCCACGCTGCGCGGCATCATGACGGCGGGGCGCAAGACGCCCACGGTGTGGACTGCCGCGGACATCGGCGCGGACCCGGGCAAGGTCGGCGCTAAGGGACGCACCGTCAGCACGGTGAAGCTGTTCATCCCCCAGGTGGAGAAGAACTGCGAGTTCATCGCCGGGGAGAACGGCGCGGACGCGGGACGCAAGCTGGCCCTCCGCCTGCGTGAGGTAAAGCTTATCTAGCCTGCGGGCTGTTGCAAGGAGCGGCATCATGACGAATCAAGGTATTCTCGTCGTTGCGGAAATCGCCGGCGGCAAGGTCTCCCCCGTCACCCACGAGGCGCTGGCGCTGGCGCACAAGCTCCAGCCCAAGCTCGGCGGCGGCGTCGCCGCGCTCGCCATCGGCGCGGTGAGCGATGCCGTCGCCAAGTCCCTGATTTCTCACGGGGCAACGAAGGTCTACGCCGTCAGCGCTCCCGGCCTTGCCGCCTACTCCCCGGATGCCTACGTCCAGGTCGTGCAGCAGGTTATCGCCAAGGCCAATCCCCGGCTGGTGCTCCTGGGCCAGACCGACATCGGCCGCGACCTCGCCCCCAAGGCCGCGTTTCACCTCAAGGCCACCCTCACCATGGACTGCGTTGACCTTGGCGTGGAGGGCGCCGCCATCCGCGCCACCAAGCCGGTGTACGGCGGCAACGCCCAGGCGATCTACGAATCCGCTGCGGCGCTGCACATGGCCACCATCCGCCCCAAAGCGTTCGAGGCCATGCCCGCGAACGACGCGGCCCACGGCGTGGTGGAGCAGGTCAGCGTCACCATTGACCAGAGCAAGGTCAAGGTCAAGACGCTGGAAATGAAGAAAGAGCAAGCCCAGGGCCTGCGCCTGGAGGATGCCCCCGTGGTCATCTCCGGCGGCCGCGGCCTTGGCGGCCCCGAGCCGTTCGTCAAGCTGGAGGAGCTCGCCAAGATTCTTGGCGGGGCCGTCGGCGCTAGCCGCGCCGTGTGCGATGCCGGCTGGCAGCCCGTCGCCAAGCAAGTGGGCCTCACCGGCAAGACGGTGACGCCCGACCTCTACATTGCCGTCGCCATCTCCGGCGCCAGCCAGCACATGGCGGGCTGCTCCGGCGCCAAGAACATCGTCGCCATCAACAAGGACAAGGACTCCAGCATCTTCAAGGAGTCCCGTTTCGGCGTCGTCGGCGCGTGGGAGGAAGTTCTCCCCGCGTTCACCGAAATGTGCCGCGAGTTGCGCGGCGCCTAGCGCTAGAGCACACGTGGCAAACGACAACAACTTCCGCCTCGATCCCGAAGAGATCATGCGCAACGTCGCCATCGCGGAGGTCATCTGCCTGCACTTTCCCCTCTTCCGCAAGACGCTGGTGATTGACACGCGGGCTGATGTGGAAGACCCGCCGCTCTTGCGCCTCGTGCCCATGGCCAAGTCCGTGGAGGAGCGCTTCCGCAGCCTCAAGCGCCTGCGTCCCCGCTTCCCCCAGCCGGAGAAGGTCACGATTATCCCCTGGCCAAGCTATGTGGACAGCCTCGTCCGCTTGGGCGTATGGGACCGCGTCAAGCAGCGCCTGGCCCAGGCCGGCCATCCCGACGCCCTCCGCGCCTGCGACGCGATCCTCGCCGACCTTCGGCAGATGGAGCGCGCCGAACTGGCCGCCGCCGTCACCGGCAAGCAGTACCACACGATCTGGCAAGCGCCGCGCTAGGGCGCGGCAATATCGTCGCCGCCCTGCAAAGATCGATCGTCGCTACGGCTACGGCGCAGCCGGCCTCTCCCTAATGTGCCGCGTGGCCTGCCGTCGCCAGCTCCTTGGCGGTGGCCTCGGCCACCTTCTGCGCCACATGCGCCGGCGCCGGGTTGTAGTGATCGAAGCGCATGGTGTACGTCCCCCGCCCGTGCGTGAGCGACCGCAACGCCGTGGCGTACCGCTGCATCTCCGCCAGCGGCGCCATCGCCTCGATCTCCGTCACCCCGCCCTTAGGGTTCATCCCCAGCACCCGCGCCCGCTTGGCGTTGAGATCGCCCATCACATCGCCGGTGAACTCGTTGGGTACGATGACCTTCACCTGCATCACCGGCTCCAGCAGCACGGGGTGCCTTTCTTCATGCACTGCGCCGCGCCGCGGCGATGTGGAACGCCTTGCCAGAAGAGTCCACCGCGTGGTAGCTCCCATCCGTCAGCGTCACCTTCATGTCCACCACCGGGTTGCCGGAGAACACGCCCGTGTGCGCCGCCTCCAGCACGCCCTTCCCTGCCTTGGCCGCGTCCAGCAAGCTCGCCTCCCCCGCATAATCGGCGTGCCCCGGCGTGTCCAGCACGTTGATCTTCACATCCCGCCACACGCACGGCGCCAGCGCCAGCTGGATGCTCTGCCGCCGCTCGATCGCCTCCGGCTCGAAATCGCTGGTGGTGTTCCCTTCCTCCACCCGCCCCAGCCGCGTGATCAGCCCCGGAGGCCAGCAGCAGCGACTCTTTCAGCGATGTCTTTCCTGCCCCACTGTGTGACAGCAGGACGACATTCCTCAGGCGGTCCGTTGCATACGTCTGCATAGGCCGGCCTCCTTTCAGCGAAATGCCCCTGCGGGGCGAGTTGCCTTATTGGAGGGATGGCGTCAACCTTGGAAGCAACCCCGCGCTGCCATAGAATGCAGTTGCTAGCAAAAACCCGGCAGACTGCGGTGCGACCGCAGAAGGAGAGTAATGCGCCGTCGTCTCGCCAAAGTCGCCTGGGTGCTGCTCCTCCTCGCCGCGCTCTTCTTCAACGCGGGCGATTCCTACGGGCCGGCAGACCCCATCGCCGGGATCGTCCAGCCGGAGTTCTTCAGCGTCAGCCGCTGGGAAACAGGCAACTTCCTCAAAAAGTGGACGCACCAGGCCGGCGAACTCCGGTACAAGGAGGAAACGGACGCCAACGCCGTGCTCCGCGTCCATCGGTACTTCTACCTCGCGCGGCGCATCGCCGAGCTGCGCGACCGCGTCGAGCAGGCGACAACAGGTTTCGTGGAGACGCCTGACCTGCCCGCCGTGCGCCGCGAGCTTGCCGCGGCGGAGCGCGAGGCGGGGCGCAGCAAGCCCCGGGTTGAGGAGACCATCGAGGGCATGCTCGACGCCGTCCTGCGCGATGGGGGCGTCCGCAGTAGCTTTCTCTGGCTGGACTGGATATGGCCTCCCGTGGACTTTCGCCTGGACGCCGTCCCCCGCGTCCTCGTCATCTCCCCCCGCGAGCGTATCGAGATTGCCCGCACCACGCTCATTGACCCGCGCATCACCATTGAAGGACGCGTTGCGCTGGAAAGCGAGGTGGATGCCCGCAATCTCTCCAGCATCGTCCTGGGCATCTCCGGCGTGGCCTCCTACCCCAGCCTGGTGCCGGAGACCTTCGCCCTCCGAGACGTCCTCCGCGTGGCCGCGCATGAATGGACGCACCACTACCTGGCGTTCCACCCCCTGGGCCGCGCCTACCGCAAGAACGGCGACCTCACCGCGCTCAACGAAACGGTCGCCGACGTCGTGGGCGATGAGGTCGGCGACCTGGTCTACCAGCGTTACTTCGCCGCGCCCGGAGAGGTGGTGACGCCGCCCCGCCGCGCCCGCCCCGCCACGCCACCAGCGCCGTCAGACGTCCCCCCGCCGTTCGATTTTAACGCCGCCATGCGTGAGACCCGCGTCCGCGCCGAAGAGCTTCTGGCGCAGGGAAAGATTGACGAGGCGGAGTCGCACATGGAGGAGCGCCGTCACTTCATGGCGGAGCACGGCTACTACTTCCGCAAGCTCAACCAGGCGTTCTTCGCCTTCAACGGCGCCTACGCTTCCCGCGCCGGCTCAGGCTCGGTCAGCCCCATTGGCGGGCAGATCACCGGCCTGCGCGATTCCAGCGCCACCCTCGGGGAGTTCCTCAGCGCCATCGCCCGCTACGGCAGCTACGATGCGCTCAAGCGGGGGCTCGGGTTGCGAGACTAGGTTGCTTGTGCAACCAAATGCGCCGCCTAATTACGGCGGCGGTCATACTCGCCCAGCGGATCGTCCTTCGCCTGCGCCAGCTCGAACGAGTCCTGCGCCAGGTCCGCGATCCCCGCGTCCTGCGAACGCATCGCCTGCTCCAGCGCCTTCCGCGCGATCGCCCCGCCGATCTTCCCCAGCGAATGGATCGCCGCCTCCTGCACCTGCGCGTCCCCGTCGGCGATCAGCGGGATGATGTACGTCACCGCCTCCTGCTCCCCCAGCTCCCCCAGCGCCACCACCGATTCGTAGCGCAGCTCCGGCACGCGACTGTCTATGCCCGCCAGCAGCGTCGGCAGCCACTTCGCGTTGCACGTGCGCCCCATGGCGAACAGCGCGCTGCCCTTCACCAGATCGTCGCTGTGCGCATAGGCGTCGCGGATAATCTGCTCCACCTCCGGCAGGCTCATCGCGGCGATGGACTCGATGGCGCGCCGCCGCACGTTCCACTCCTCCTCATCGTTGCCGATGATGCTGAGCAGCGTATCGGTGATGCGCCGCGCGTCTCGCTTAATCAGCCTCCCCGTCTCCGCGAGCAGCGCGAAGCGGCCCAGCCCCTGCGCCGCCGCCGCGCGCACGTCCTCTGCGCTATCGAACTGCGCCATGCGGATCAGCGGCGTCAGCAGCGACCGCTCCTCACATTCCCACAGCCCGGGGATGGCCGAGGCCCGCACCTCCGCCTCATCGTCCTCCAGCGCGTACCGGTACACGCAACTGAACTCCAGTTCCACGTTGTCTTCCGCCAGGTCAATCAGCTGGGCGATGGTCTTGGCGCGGCGCTCCGGCGCGGCATCGGCCCAGGCGTCCTTGAACTCCTGCATCTCCTCCGGCCCCAGGCCGGAGAGTGTGGCCAGCATCGTCGCCGTAAGCTGCGCGTCGCTGGCGCGCAGCGCATCGAAACATTGTTGGATGGTCATGGCCCCGGCCCTTATGCTTGCTTTGCGGAAACGGACACACCGCCGCAGGCGATGGCCGGCGTCAGGAGACTGCCGCCCAGCCACTCCCGCTCACTGCCCAGCGCCACTATAGTATTCAACGCCTCATACACGTTCCCCGCAACCATGGTGTCCTTCACTCTGCCTGTGATCTTCCCATGCTGGATGCGGTACCCCAGCAGCACGTTGCCGGAGAACTCCCCGCCCAGCACGTTCCCCTGGCCCGCTCCCAGCAGCTGCTCCACCACCAGCCCGTCTTCGATCCCGGCGATCATCGCCTCGTACGTCGTGTCGCCCGCGCCCACCACCAGCAGGCTGCTGGACGGCCCCGGCAGGCTCCCCAGCCCGCGCGATGCGCTGCCCGTGCTCTTTGTCCCCGCCTGTCCCGCCGTCTGCAAATCGTAGAGGATCGTCTTGGGCACCCCCGCCTCGATCAGCGGTAGGCGCTGCGTGGGCACGCCTTCGTCATCCACGTTGCGGCTGCCGGGGCGCATCTCCAGCGTGGGGTCGTCCCACAGGCTGAAGCGCCGGTCCAGCACCTGCTGCCCCATCTTGTGTTGCAATGGCGATGCTCCCTGCAGCACCGTCTTGCCGTTCAGCGCGATGGTGAGCGGAGACAGCAGCGCGCTGGCCACCCCGCGCGGCGTGAACACCACCGTCATGCGCCCGCTGGGCGACTCCACGGTATGCCTCGCCAGCTCCAGCTGCCGCGCCACCTTCGCCGTGATGGCGTCCGCATCCACGTCCGGGCTGCAGCTCGATCCCCACTCGCCCACAAACAACATATCCGTGCCCCGCACCAGCGTCCCGTGCAGCCCCACGGAATAGCCCGTGCGCTTGCCCGCCGCGTGCGCCCCGTGGGAGTTGCTGATCTCGAACGTCGTCTCCGACTTGGTCACGCCCGCCTCGCACACCAACTCGCGGTTCACCTTGAGGATCGCGTCGATCATGCGCTGCCCCGTCGCCGCCATCTCCTCCACCGTCACCCGTTCCGTGGCCGCGTCGTACACCCGCAGCGGCGCATACGTCGCGGGCCCGGGCAGGGTGAACTTCGCTGCTGCGCCGAACGCCGATAGCTCCACGGCGCGCTCCACCAGGCCCAGCACGTCGTCCGGGTCGTTCGTCGCCGAGAAGCCGATGCGACCGTCCTTCACCAGGCGCAGCGCTACCCCGGACGATTCCTTTGTCTCCAGCATCTTGAGGCGGTTCGCCTCAAAGCTCACCGGCGTTTCCCGCCGGGAGACGCGGTACACCTCCGCCTGTTGCGCGTGCTTGAGCGCCGCTCGCAGCAGTTCCTCCACGCTACTTCCCTCCCACCAGGCACTTGCCGATACGGATGTGCGGGCTGCCGTTCGTCACCGGCAGCGGCGATTGCCCTCCCTTGCCGCAGCCGCCGCCCTGGTTCATGTCCAGGTCGTTGCCGATGGCGTCGATCACCTTCAGCGTCTCGAACAGATTGCCTGACAGCACCACCGGCCGCACCAGTTCCTCCACCCTGCCGTTGCGGATGCGGTACGCCTCGCCCGCGGAGAAGGTGAACATCTCCATGCTCGTCATGCCGCCGTACCAATTCTTGGCGTAGATGCCGTCCTTGGTGTCCCCGATGATCGCGGCGAACGTCTCCTTCCCCGGCTCGATGTAGGTGTTGGTCATGCGCACGATGGGCGGGAACTGGTAGGTGATCGCCCGCGCGTTGCCCGTCAGGCGTTCGCCCATCTTCGCCGCCGTTTCGCGGGAGTGCAGCCTGCCCACCAGCACACCTTCGCGGATGAGATCGGTCTTCATCGCGGGCACGCCCTCGTCGTCATACTTGTAGCTGCCGCGCAGCCCCGGCACCGCCGCCCCGTCCACGATGTTCAGATGCGTCATGCCGAACTGCTTCCCCAGCACCATGATCTCCCGCATGCGCTCGTTTTCGTAAATATGATCGGCTTCGGACAGATGCCCGAACGCCTCATGCACAAACACCCCCGCGAGAATCGGATCGAGCACCACGGGGTACGTCCCGCCGTCAACCTGCGGCGCGCTGAGGAACGCCACCGCCCGTTGCGCCAGCTCCCGCACCTCGTCGTGCCGGCCTTCCACCACGCCGTAATCGCCGCGCGATCCCAGGCTGATCCCCGCCTGCTGCACATCGCCGTCCGCACGAGCCATCGCGGTGATGCGGAACGTCACGTCCACCCGGCTCTGCTCGATGTAGCTGCCCAGCGAGTTGGCGAAAATCACCTTCTTCTTGCCGTCCCCGTAGCCGATGGACGAGCTGGTGATCTTCGGCGTGCTCCAGATCACCTCGTTGTACTCATCCAGCAGCCGCTTTTTCTCCGCCAGCGGCACCGCCAGCGGGTCGCGCGGCATCGCCAGCGGCACGATATCCACGATCGCCGGACCGTCCGTGAGGTTGCTCTTCTCATGCCCTACCACCCGCGCCTGCCGCACCGCCAGCGCCACCTTCTCCCGCAGCCCGCTTATATCGTTGAACGATACGAACCCCCACCCGCCTTGCACCAGCGCGCGCACGCACCCGCCCTTCGTCGTCGTCTTATTGATCTCCTCCAGCTCCCGCCCGCGATAGGCGATGCGCGTCGCCTGCGACTCTTCCAGGCGCAGGTCAATGTAGTCGGCGTTATGCCCGCGGATTGCCTGCTCCACGATGTCGCGCATGTATGCCTCTTTCATTCGCTCAACCGCTGTGATGGCTGCACTATTTCGCGTGCGGCGTCAGGCACACTAGCAGAGGGGACAAGTCAGGGGGGACAAGGCCATTATACGCAAGCGCATGCGGGGTGCAAACGAGGCCGCGCAGCGGGAAAGTTTGGTGGCGTGGCGCGGCACTGCTAGAATGCGTCGCAGCAATCACGCACATCGCGTCTTCCCTGCAACAACGCTGCGCCGCCCGCACACGCTCCCCCATGCCTCCACGCGCCACCACACCGCGACCGCACCGCACGATTCGCGCCCGCATGCCTCCACCTGCCAACATGCCACGCACCACTCGCGCCCCCGCCGCGGCCGCTGCGCCATCTCCGCGCTGGGCCGTCGCCGATATCCTCGATCGCCTCGCGCCCGCCTACGGCCCCGCCACGTCGCCCCGCGCCACATATGACGCCACGGCCGAGCTGGTGTACACCATCCTTTCGCAGAACACCGCCGACTTCAACTCCATCCCCGCCTACGCCCGCCTGCGCGAAGCCTTCGCCGATTGGGACGCCATCGCCGCTGCGCCCACGGCGCAGATCGTGGACGCCATCAAGCAGGGCGGCTTGGCGCAGGTGAAAGCGCCGCGCATCCAGCAGGCGCTGCGCGAGGTGAAGCGCCGCACCGGCGGTTACGATCTCTCCTTCCTCGCGCGCATGCCCCTGCCCGATGCCAAGGCCTGGCTGCGCCAGCTACCCGGCGTGGGCCCCAAGACCGTGGGTTGTGTCCTGCTCTTCGCCCTGGGCATGCCTGCGCTGCCCGTGGACACCCACGTCTACCGCGTGGCGCAGCGCCTAGGCCTCATCGGCCCCAAGGTCAACGCCGATGCCAGCCATGATGTGCTGGAAGCCATGCTGGCGCCGCGGCAGGTCCTGCCGTTCCACATGTACCTCATCCAGCACGGACGTATCGTGTGCAAAGCCCAGCGGCCCCGCTGCGGCGACTGCGTCCTTGCCCAGCGCTGCCCCTCCCGCCAGCCCGCGCAGACATAGGCGCATCCCCCGCTGTCGCCGCCTGCCGTCGCCGGATGCTAAGATAACAACAGCTTGGCTCACCTTCGGAGGCTTGGCGTGAAGCGCATCGGCATCATCAACGTCACCGGCTACGCCGGCGTAGAGCTCGCCCGCATCCTGGCGCGTCACCCAGGGGTAAAACTGACCTCCGTCACCGGGCGCAGCGCTGCGGGACAGACCCTCGGCTCGGTCTTTCCCCACCTTGCCTTCACCGGCCTCACCATCACGGAAGAGATCACCGGCAGCGTGGATTTTGTCTTCTCCGCCCTGGGTCACAAGGACAGTGCCGCCCGCTGCCTTCCCTATATTCATGCCGGCGTCCCCCTCTGCGATCTCTCTGCTGACTTTCGCCTCAAAAGCGCCGGCGAGTACACGGAATGGTACAAGGTTGTCCACCCCGAGCCTGCGCTGCTGGAAGACGCCGTCTACGGCCTCACCGAGCTGCACCGCGACGAGGTGAGGCGTTCCAAGCTGGTCGCCAACCCCGGCTGCTACCCCACCGCGGCGCTGCTGGCCTTAGCGCCCGCCGTCAAGGCCGGCATCATCACCGGAGACATCATCATCGACGCCAAGTCCGGGGTGTCCGGCGCGGGCCGCGGCCTCGCCCTCAGCACCCACTTTTCAGAAGTAACCGAAAATACGTCCGCTTACGGTTTAGACGGCCATCGCCACTTCCCGGAGATCACCCAGGAGCTAGCCGTCATCAACCCATCGCTCCCCCTCCGCGTGACCTTCCTTCCCCACCTCGTGCCCATGGTGCGCGGCATCCTCGCCTCCTGCTACGCCCCGCTCACCCAGCGCGGCCTCGACCTGGCCAAGGATGGGCGCGGCGCCGTGGCTGCCCTCTACCGTGATTTCTTCCGCGACGAGCCGTTCGTCACCGTAGCGGAGCAGCCGCCGCAGACCAAGCAGACCAGCGGTTCCAACGCCTGCCTCGTCTATCCGCATCTCGACCAACGCACCGGGCGCCTGATCGTGGTGAGCGCCCTCGACAATCTCGTCAAGGGCGCGGCCGGCGAAGCGGTGCAGAACATGAACCTGATGCTGGGCTTCCCCGAGACTGCCGGCCTGGAGCAGGCCGCCCTCTATCCATAGATCGCGGCGGAACAGTCCCGTTCGTGGCGAGCTTGTCGAACCACAAACGGGAGCAGCTATCCCGTCTTGCGTTCGCGGCATCAGTAAGGTAACCTCTACCCTGCCCAAATCGGGCAGTCTTTTGGTGAGAGACCTTTTGGTGCGGGACCAATGAAAGGGGTGCGCTCTGCAGGACTTTGAGTATGTTGCGCCCACAACGCTGAGCGATGCCGTCAAGCTCATGGCGGAAAAGGGGGATAAGGCCAAGGCCATGGCGGGCGGCACCGACATTCTGGTGCAGTTGCGCGCTGACCGCTTCCGCATTGAACGCCTCGTGGACGTCAAGGGCGTCCCCGAGATGATGGAGATATCCTATTCCAAGAAAGACGGCCTGACCCTGGGGGCCGCCGTTCCCTGCTACAAGGTATATGAAAACAAGGAGATCGCCAAGGCCTATCCTGGCCTGTACGACTCCGCTTCCCTCATCGGCGGCATCCAGATACAGAGCCGCGCCTCCATTGGCGGCAACCTGTGCAACGCCGCCCCCAGCGGCGACGCCATTCCCACCCTCATCGCCTATCAGGCCATTGCCAACATCCAGGGCCCCAAGGGCAAGCGCAGCGTCCCCGCGGAGCAGTTCTGCACCGGCCCCGGCAAGAATATCCTGGAACCTGGTGAATTGCTCGTATCCCTGAAATTCCCCGCGCCCAAGGCCGGCACCGGCGCCAACTACCTGCGCTTCATCCCCCGTAATGAAATGGACATCGCCGTCGCCGGCGCAGGCGTGAGCGTGGTCCTGGCCAACGGCGCCATCGCCTCCGCCCGCATCGCCCTCGCCTCCGTCGCCCCTACGCCCGTGCTGGCCACGGAAGCCATGCAGTATCTCGCGGGCAAAGCGCCCACGGACGAGCACGTCGAGCGCGCCGCCGAGCTTGCCAAAAAAGCCGCCAAGCCCATCACGGACATGCGCGGCACCATTGAGCAGCGCATCCACCTCACCGGCGTCCTCACCAAACGCGCCCTGCGCACCGCTATCTCCCGCGCGAAAGAGGCCTAACCCCATGAACACCAAGACGCTCGTTTCTTGCAAAATCAACGATACCGACACCGACTTCCTCTGCGAGCCGCGCCAGAGCCTCCTCGAATGCCTCCGCGACGTCCTCAGCCTCACCGGCTCCAAGGAAGGCTGTAACGACGGCAACTGCGGCGCCTGCACCGTCATCCTCGATGGCCGTATCGTGGACTCGTGCCTCGTGCTCGGCGTGGAAGCCCAGGGCAAGCAGATCATCACCATTGAAGGCATTGCCACCGCAGAAGGCCTGCATCCCTTGCAGCAAGCGTTCCTCGAGCAGGCCGCGCTGCAATGCGGCATTTGCACCCCTGGCTTCATCGTCGCCGCCAAGGGCCTCCTCGACCGCGAGCCCAAGGCCGACGAGCACCGCATTCGCCACTGGCTCGCCGGCAACCTCTGCCGCTGCACCGGCTACGATAAGATCGTGCGCGCCGTGCTCCAGGCCGAAGAGATGCAGGCCAAGAAGAAGTAGGCCGGCCGCCCCTAGACGGAGGAGCCATGGCCCGCGTCTTCATCCCCTCCCTGCTGCGCGTCTACACCGGCGGCAAGGACGAGGTGCACGTGGAAGGCGCATCCCTGCGCCGCGTCATCATCAACCTGGACGCCGCCTACCCCGGTATCAAGTCCAAAATCCTCGACGACGCCGGCGAAATCCAGGACGGCCTCGCCATCGCCATTGACGGCGCCACCGGCCACATGGGACTCATCGAACCTGTCGGCGAAAACTCCGAGGTGCATTTTATCCCTGCCATCGGCGGCGGCTAGCGGCCCCCGCCCTCGCCCCCGGCCTTTTGCTTCCCGCCCTGAAGGCGCTATAGTAGAGCGTCATGAGCGCAGAACAGATAACAACGATTCCCGATGGCCACATCGCCTCCGCCGCAGGCTTCACCACCGGCGCCATCTACGCCGGCCTCAAAACCTACGGCAAGGACAAGCTGGACCTGGGCCTCCTCTACTCCTCCACGCCCGCGGCGGCGGCCGGCGTCTTCACCCAGAACAAGGTCGTCTCTCCCACTATTACGCTTGACCGCCGGCGCCTTGCCGCGCGCTCAGCCCAGGCCGTCATGGTCAACAGCGGCTGCGCCAACGCCTGCGTCGGCCCCCAGGGCATGCTTGACGCCATCGCCATGGCCGCTATCGCCGCGCGCAAGCTGGGCATCGCCGAAGAGCTCGTCCTCGTCGCCTCTACCGGCATCATCGGCGTGGAGCTGCCCATGGCCCTCCTCCGCGCCAAGATTCCCCTGATCGATCTGTCCGCCGCCCACGGCCATCAGTTCGCCCGCGCCATCATGACCACCGACAGCGTGCCCAAGGAGGCCGCCGTCCGCTTCACCATGGGCGGCAAGGTCTGCACCATCGCCGGCGTCGCCAAGGGCGTGGGCATGATCCACCCCAACATGGCGACGATGCTCTGCTTTGTGGCCTCGGACGCCGCCGTGGAGCCGGTCCATCTCCAGGACGCCCTCAAGTCCGCCGTGGACCAGTCGCTCAACATGGTCAGCGTGGACGGCGACTCCAGCACCAACGATAGCTGTATCATCCTCGCCAACGGCCAGGCGGGCAACCCCGTCATCCGCGCGGGAACGCCGGAGGCCGCGCTCTTCGAGCAAGCGCTGGCCCAGGTGCTCATCACGCTGGCGAAAAAGATCGCCCGCGATGGCGAAGGCGCCACCAAGCTGCTGGAAGTCATCGTGGAGGGCGCGGCTTCCTTGGAAGACGCCCGGCGCGCCGCCCGCGCCGTCACCTCGTCGCCCCTGGTCAAGGCCGCAGTCCACGGCGCCGATCCCAACTGGGGACGCGTCGTCATGGCGCTGGGCAAGAGCGGCGCGCGCATGGAAGAAGACGCCCTCGTGGTGTACATCAACGATATCTGCATGATGGACAACGGCCAGCCCGTGCCGTTTTTCAAGGACGCCGCCGTCGTCTCCATGCGCGAGCCGGACGTCCGCGTCCGCGCCCGCCTCGGCGTGGGCCAGCACACCGCCACCGCCTGGGGCTGCGACCTTACCGAAGAGTACGTCCGCTACAACAGCGCGTATACCACCTAGCCCAACGCCGCCCGCGGTTGTACTGCCGCTGCCCTGCGAGGCACAACCATGACCCCACAGCGCATCCTCGTCAAAATCGGCGGCAGCACCCTCAGCGATGCCGATACCACCACGCCTGACCTTGTCTGGCTCCAGGCGCAGGGCCACCAGGTCGTCGTCGTCCACGGCGGCGGCAAACATATTACCCAGTGGCTGGATCGCCTCCACGTGCCCTCCGTGTTCGTGGACGGCCTGCGCGTCACCGGCCCCGACGCTATTGATGCCGTCGTCGGCGTGCTGGCCGGCGTGGTCAACAAACAGATCGTCGCTGCCGTCAACGCCGCCGGCGGGCGCGCCCTGGGGTTCTCCGGGGCGGACGGCGGCATGCTGCGCGCCCGTATCAAAAACCCCGTGCTCGGCCTCGTGGGCGAAATCGTCCGCGTGGACCCTGCGCCGGTGCACGCCGCCCTGGCCCACGGCTACATCCCCGTCATCGCTCCCATCGCCGTGCTCGACGCCCAGGGACGCGATGGCGCCACGCTGCTCAACATCAACGCCGATACCGCCGCCGCCGCCATCGGCGCCGCGCTCAAGGCTGACCGCTTCGTCTTTCTCACCGACGTCCCTGGCGTCAAAGGCGCGGACGGCGCGCTCATCCCGCATCTCACCCCTGCCCGCGCCCGCGAGCTCATCAAGTCAGGTATCATTGCAGGCGGCATGACCCCCAAGGTTGAAGCCGCCCTCCACGCCCTCCACGGCGTCTCCGCATCGCTTATAGTGGACGGGCGGCGCGCCCATGCCTTGCGCGATAGCATCGCCGGCGAGGTCGCCGGCACGAGAATAGGCGCGATAGCATCGCCGGCACAAGAGCAAGAATAGGATAGTTATATGTCCATATTGCCGCAGCAGGGTGGTTGGGGCGGGAACTCCGGCGGAGGCCGCGCCGCGCCGCCCGATCTGCCCTACGCCCGCATCGCCCGCGGCGTCATGATTTTCGCCGGCGTCATCCTCCTGCTCGTGCTGCTCAACACACTGAAGAACATCTACGTGGACTGGCTCTGGTTCGATTCGCTGGGCTACAAGGACATCTACGTCACCCGGCTCACCACCCGCGTCTGGCTCTTCTTCGCCGGCGCCGCGGTCTTTGCCCTCGCCTTCGCGGGCAACGTCCTGCTCGCGCGCCGCCTCGCCATGAGCCAGGAGCCCGCCGTGCTGCCCCCGGAAACCATTGCCGCCGTCAGGGGTCTCGCCGCGCTAGGGCTCATCCTCGGCGGCATCTTCTTCGCCATCATCTTCGGCGTGGTCGCTTCAGGGCAGTGGGAGAACATGCTGCGCATGATGCACGCCCAGGACTTCGTCACCACCGCCGGCGATCCCGTGAGCGACCCGCTCTGGAGCCGCAATCCCTCCTATTACGCCCTCAGCCTGCCGCTCATCCGGTTCGTCCAGACGTGGCTGATGGGCGTGGTGCTCCTCATGATTATCGGCGCGCTCGGTGTCTACGGCGCATCCTTCAGCCTGCGAGGCTTCCGCTTCACCTTCCGCCGTGGCGTGGGCATCCACCTCGCCGTGCTCGGGGCGCTTCTCGCGCTCTTCGTCGGCTGGAGCTACTGGCTGGACATCAGCGAGCTGGTGCTCTCCCAGCGCGGCCTGGGCGGCACGCTTGCCGGGGCCAACGCCACGGACGCCTCCGCCAAGCTCCTCGGCCTGCGCCTCATGCTCGTCGTCACCGTGATCGTCGCCGGCCTCAGCATCGCCGCCGCCGTCACCCCCAACTGGCGGTTTGCCCCCGCTGCATTCGGCGTCTGGGTCGTCTCCGCCATCCTCTTCCTCGCTATCATCCCCGCGGTGTACCAGCGCCTCCAGGTGCAGCCCAGCGAACTCGCCCGCGAGACTCCCTACATCGAGGACAACATCGCTTTCACCCGCCAGGCCTACGGTATTGACGCCATAGACGAGCGGCCCTTCCCCACCGGCGGCGTGCTCACCGCGGCGCAGATCGCGGCCAACGCCCCCACCATAGATAACGTCCGCCTGTGGGACCATCGCCCCCTGCGCGATACGCTCAATCAAATACAGTTCCTGCGCCCCTACTACACCTTCACGGATGTAGACGTGGATCGCTATGTCCTGGACGGGAAGGCTCGCCAGGTGATGCTCTCCGCCCGCGAGCTTGCCCCCGAGCAGTTGCCGGTGGAGGCCCATTCCTGGGTGGCGCAGCGTTTGCAGTACACCCACGGCTACGGCCTGGCAATGAGCCCCGTCAACGTCTTCACCCCCGAAGGCAGGCCGGACTTCCTCATCAAGGACGTGCCGCCCAAGGGCGTCTTGCCCGTGGATCGCCCGGAGATCTACTACGGCGAGCGCACCAAGACCTGGGTCGCCGTCAACACCAAGACGCAAGAGTTCTCCTACCCCAACGAGCAGGGTGCGCCCGTGTTCGAAGACTACGAAGGCGCAAGCGGCGTGCCCCTGGGGTCCATCGTGCGCCGGCTCGCCTTCGCCTGGAAGTTCGCCGACTTCAACCTGCTCATCAGTGGCGAGCTGGACGCCGACAGCCGCATCCTCTTCTACCGCGATATCCAGGAGCGCATCACCAAGATCGCCCCGTTCCTCCGGCTCGACCCTGACCCCTATCTGGTGGTGGCGAACGGCAAGCTGTGGTGGATGCAGGACGCCTACACCGTCACTGACCGCTACCCCTACTCCTTCAAGCATGCCGATGGCTTCAACTACATCCGCAACAGCGTCAAGGTGGTGATTGACGCCTATGAAGGCACGGTGACCTTCTACCAGGTGGACACCCAGGACGCCATCATCAACACCTATGCCCGCATCTTCCCCGGCCTCCTCCAGCCGTTCGCCGCCATGCCCCCCGCGTTGCGCGCCCAGGTGCGCTACCCCGAAGGGCTGTTCAACGTCCAGGAGCAGGTGTACCGCCTGTACCATGTCACTGATCCGCGCGTCTTCTTCACGCGGGAAGACACCTGGAGCCGCCCTTCCGAAATCTTCTACGACGCTCCCCTGCCCATGGAGGCCTACTATCTCATCATGCGCCTGCCGGAGGAGGCCAAGGAAGAGTTCGTCCTCCTGCTGCCCTTCACACCGCTGAACAAGCCCAACCTTGTCGCCTGGCTCGCCGCCCGCATTGACGGCGATAACTACGGCAAGCTCGTCGCCTACACCTTTCCCAAGGACAAGCAGGTGGACGGCCCCCAGCAGGTGGAGGCGCGCATCAACAACGACCCGCTGATCTCTCAGCAGTTCACCCTCTGGGGCCAGCAAGGCTCGAAGATCATCCGCGGCAACCTGCTGGTCATTCCCATGGAGCAGTCGCTGCTCTACGTGGAGCCTATCTACCTGCAAGCCGCCACGCTCGCCTTTCCCGAACTTAAGCGCGTCGTCGTCGCCATGAACGACCGCAGCCCCGTCATGGAGGCCTCGCTGGAGCGGGCGCTTGCCGTGGCCCTCGGCCAGTCTCCGCCTTCCGGCATCGTCGGCAGCATGCAGCCACCGCCGTCGCCGGCCCAGCCGACGCCCGCGCCTGGCGCCGGCACGGGTCAGCCGCAAAACTTGGACCAGATCATTCAGCAGCTGGAGAAGCTGCTCGAGGAGCTCAAGCGTCAGCGCCAGCGGTAGGAGCGAGGCCCTCTCTTAGCGCGGCAGCATCCCATCCTGGGGTGTGTCCAGAGAGGGGCGAAGCCCATCTTTGGCAAGGGTTACAGGGCATGTGCCCCTGTAACCCTCGTCTTCACCCCCTTCCCGGAAAGGAAGGGGCAGGGGGATGGTTCGCCGCATCCAGTCGCCTCGCTTGCAGCCATAACCAACAAGCGCCGGACGCAACTGTAAGAAGCGCCGGCCCCCTCTCCTTTCAGATACACTATAATGGTGGGCGTTGTCGTCCCCCGCGCCGGAGTCCCTGGAGGCCCGTATGAGCACATGGCAGGAGCGAGAGGCCCGCGTCTACATGCAAACGGGCCGCCGCCAACCCGTGACCCTGGTCAAGGGCCAGGGCCTGCGGGTGTGGGATGACGCCGGCAAGGAATACCTCGATTTTGTCGGCGGCTGGGCCGTCAACACCCTGGGCCACTGCCACCCGGCCATGGTCAAGGCCATTGAGGAGCAGGCCCGCACCCTCTTTCTCGCTTCCAACCAGTTCTACACCACGCCGCAGATCGAGCTTGCCGAGCTGCTCGTGGCCAACTCCTGTCTCCAGCGCGTGTTCATCGCCAACAGCGGCGCGGAGGCCAACGAAGGCGCGGTGAAACTCGCCCGCAAGTGGGGCAAGCTGCACCGCAAGGGCGCCTACGAGGTCATCACGGCTCTCAACAGCTTTCACGGCCGCACCCTGGCCATGGTCTCCGCCACCGGCAACCCCCATTACCAGGAACCCTACGAGCCTATCCCCGCCGGCTTCCTCAACGTCCCTTATAACGACATCGAAGCGATCAAGCGCGTCACCACGCACCGCACCTGCGCCGTCATGCTGGAGCCCGTGCAGGGCGAAGCCGGCGTCATCATCCCCGCGAAGGACTACCTGAAGCAGGTGCGCGCCTGGTGCGACGAGCAAGGCCTCCTCCTCATTCTTGACGAGGTGCAGACCGGCGTCGGGCGCTTGGGCACGATGTTCGGCTACCAGCAGGCGGGCGTAGAGCCGGACGTCATGACGCTGGGCAAAGGGCTGGGCGGCGGCGTCCCCATCGCCGCATTCCTCGCCAAGGAAAGCGCCGCCGTCCTCACCCCCGGAGACCACGGCTCCACCTACGGCGGCAACCCCCTCGTCTGCCACGTCGCCAAGACCGTGGTGCAGTACGTGCTGGCCCACAACGTCCTGGACAACGTCCGAAAAAACGGCGAGCGCTTGCAGCAGGGTTTTCGCAAACTTCAGGCGGAGTTCCCCTTCATCCAGGAGGTGCGCGGGCGCGGCCTGCTCCAGGCCGTCCAGTTCACCCAGGACATCTCCGCTGACGTGCTCACCGCGGCCAACCAGGAAGGCCTGCTGCTCAACGCGCCGCGCCCCAACACCCTGCGCTTCATGCCCCCTCTCGTCATCTCCGCCGCCGAGGTGGATGAAGGCCTCGCCAAGTTCAGCGCCGCCCTTGCCAAGGCCGGCAGCGCCAGGAAACTCTTGTAGGGAGGACGGCTCAGAAGATACCAACCTGCCTCACGCTGCTGCCCGCCGCTTGGGGGTATGTCCAGAAAGCTGTTAGTCCCGTATGAGCGAAGCGAATCGGGAGGGGCTGAGCCCCCTTTCTGGTAGAGGTACAGGTCCCGACGGGCTGTTCGCCCGGCGCGACTCGCGATTCCATCGGAGGGATGTGCCCCTGTTCCCACACGTCTATGGGTGGGCGGGTGGGAGCAATGAGGATCGTCTCGACAGCGCGGCAGCATCCGCTCCATCTGTCGGTGTCGGCGCACCCAAGGACCAAACTAAGGATAACCCCAATGCCCAAGAAGATCGTCCTGGCCTACAGCGGCGGACTGGACACCTCCGTCGCCATCCACTGGCTCCAACAGCACTACAAGATGGACGTCGTCACCCTGACCGTGGACCTCGGCGCGGAGACGGAGCTTGCCGCCATCAAGGCCAAGGCCCTCAAAGTGGGCGCCGTCGCCGCCTACGTGGAAGACGCCCGCGACCGTTTTGTCCAGGACTTCGTCTGGCCCGCGCTCCAGGCCGGCGCCGTCTATGAAGGGGTGTACCCCTTGGCCACCGCGCTGGGCCGTCCCCTCATCGCCCAGATGCTCGTGGACGTCGCCCGCCGCGAAGGCGCGACCGCTATCGCCCACGGCTGCACCGGCAAGGGCAACGACCAGGTGCGGTTCGATGTCTCCACCCATGCCCTGGCCCCGGAGCTGGAAGTCATTGCCCCTGCCCGCGAATGGGAGCTCATGGACCGCGCCGCCGCCATCGCCTACGCCCGCAAGCACGGCATCCCCGTGCCCGTCACCGTGGACAAGCCCTACTCCGTGGACGTCAACCTCTGGGGCCGCAGCATCGAAGGCGGCAAGTTGGAGGATGCCTGGCTGGAGCCTCCCGAAGAGATCTACGCCTGGACGAAATCGCCTCACGACGCGCCTGACGAAGCCGCCTACGTGGAGATCGGCTTCGAGCAGGGCGTCCCCGTCTCCCTCGATGGCCGTCGCACTGGCGGCGCGTCCCTCATCCAGCGCCTCAACGTCATCGCCGGCGAGCACGGCGTAGGGCGCATCGACCATCTGGAAAATCGTCTCGTCGGCATCAAGTCCCGCGAAAACTACGAGGCACCCGCCGCCACCGTGCTTGTCGCCGCGCACCAGGCGCTGGAGACGCTCACCCTCACCAAGGACCAGGCGCGGTTCAAGGCCCGCGTCGCCCAGGAGTACGCCGACCTCATCTACAACGGCCTGTGGTTCACCCACATGCGCGACGACCTCGCCGCCTACGTCGCCTCCACCCAGCGCCACGTCACCGGCGCGGTGCGCGTGCGCCTGCACAAAGGCTCGGCTGCCGTCGTCGGGCGCAAGGCGGTGCAATCCCTCTACCGCAAAGACCTCTCCACCTACGGCAAGGAGGACACCTTCGATCACTCCGCCGCCGTCGGCTTCATCAAGATCTACGGCCTGCCCACCGTCACCCAGACCCGCGCCCAGGGCGGCCCAGCGCATGGCGGCGTGAATGCACCCAAGCCCTCGCCCAAAGCGAAGCGGTCAAAATGAGCGAGAGACACGCGCAGCCAGCCCTCCGGGCGTTATCCCTGCCGGGGGGTATGTCCAGAAAGGGGGCGAAGTCCCCTTTCTGGCAGAGGGTGCGGGGGATGTGCCCCCGATTCCCTCTTCTCTTCACCCCCTTCCCGGAAAGAGCCTGTCCTGAGTCCCTCGAAGGAAAGGGGGCCAGGGGGATGGCTCGCCCGCTGACCTAATCTGCAATTGCATCTACAGGCAAGAAAAGGAGCCCCTTTCACCATGGACTACGACTTCCGCGATCGCTTCGGCCGCTACTACGAGCAGTTCGAAATCGGCGACACCTATAAGCACTGGCCCGGCAAGACCATCAACGAAGGTGATAACGAGCTGTTCTGCCTGCTCACCATGAACCACATGCCCATGCACATAGATAAGCACTACGCCGAGCAGAGCCAGCACAAGCAGCGCCTTGTCGTCGGCCTCCTCGTGCTTAGCATCGGCGTGGGCATGAGTGTGGTGGAGGTCAGCGGCAAGGCCATCGCCGCGCTGGAGTATGAGGAGGTCAAGCACCTCAAGCCCACCTGGATTGGCGATACGATCTACGCCCGCACCACCGTCCTGGAGAAGCGCCTCTCCAGCAAGGGCGGCCGCGGCATCATCCGCGTGGAGACCATCGTCTCCAACCAGCGCGGCGAGGACGTCCTCACCCTCAAACGCGCCGTCCTCGTGCCCACAGCACCCAAGTAGCGGTATGCTAGGTGTGATGGAGGTCTGAACACCATGCGCTACACCGTCATCATGGAGAAGAGGAAAGAGTCCGGCTACGTGGCCTACTGTCCTGCGCTCCGGGGCTGCGTCTCTCAGGGCGCCACCAAGAGCAAGGCCTGGCGAATCTCAAGGAGGCCGCGGAGGCGTATGTTGAAGCCCTCATCGAGGACGGCATTCCCGTGCCGCAGGAGACCCCGAAGTAGCGGTACACTGCATGTGATGGAGGTGGAACATGACCGAGTATAAGTACACCGTGGTGGTGGAGCAGGACGAGAACGGCGTGTACATTGCCTCCGTCCCTGTGCTCCAGGGCTGCTACACCCAGGGCGATACCTACGAAGAGGCGCTGGAGAACATCAAGGACGCCATCAAGTTGTATATTGAATCGCTCCGTGAGGTTGGCGATCCTATCCCTGTAAACGCGGCGGTCACCGAGGTGCGAGTGAGTGCCTAGGCCGCGGCCCGCAAGAACCGCGGAGGTGGTCCGAGTTCTTACCCACCTAGGATTTGTACGGGTGCGTCAAAGCGGGAGTCACGCCACATATCGTCATCCAGGTGGTCGCTGGGTAATCCTACCCGTTCATGAGGGCAAGGACATAAGCACTGGTGTAATGAGGAAGATACTGAACGACGCTGACCTCACCCCCGAGGATTTCGAGAAGTTGTGATGAAAGGGCGATGATAGGATTGAGCCCCCACCCATGAAACCCTCACGCTCGCGCCTCGCAAAACCCATGGCCCCCGCCGTGCAGCGCTACACCGCGTCCATCGCCTTCGACCGGCGTCTCGCTCCCTACGACGTCGCCGGCTCCATCGCCCACGCCCGCATGCTTGGCAAGCAGCGCATCATCCCCGCCAAGGACGCCGCCGCTATCGTGCGCGGCCTGGGCAAAGTCCAGCGCGAGCTTGCCACGGGGAAATTCCCCTACCGCGAAGAGCTCGAAGACATCCACATGAACGTGGAGGCGCGCCTCGCCGAGTTTATCGGCCCCGTCGCCGGCAAGCTGCACACCGGCCGCTCCCGCAACGACCAGGTCGCTCTCGATATGCGCATGTTCGTCAAGGACGCCGTCGTCCATAGCGTCGCCTCGGTGCTCGGCTTGCAGCGCGCCCTCGTCGAGTTCGCCGCGCGGCACGATGCGGTCGTCATCCCCGGCTACACCCACCTCCAGCGCGGCCAGCCCGTGCTCCTGGCGCACCACCTGCTCGCCTACTACGAGATGCTGCGCCGCGACGCCGATCGCTTCTACGAATGCTTCACCCGCGCCGACGTCATGCCCCTCGGCTCCGGGGCCGTCGCCGGCTCGCCCTACCCCCTCGACCGCGACGCCGTCGCCAAGGAACTCGGCTTTGCCGCCGTCACCGCCAACAGCATAGACGCCGTCTCCGACCGCGACTTCGTGCTCGATTATCACGTCGCCGCCGGCATCGCCATGATGCACTGCTCCCGCCTCGCCGAAGAGCTCGTGCTGTGGTCCACCGCCGAGTTTGGCTTCATCGAGTTCGACGACGCCTACGCCACCGGCAGCAGCCTCATGCCGCAGAAAAAGAACCCTGACGTCGCCGAGCTGGCGCGCGGCAAGACGGGGCGCGTTTACGGCAACCTCATGGCCGCGCTCACCCTCATGAAGGGCCTTCCCCTCTCCTACAACCGCGACCTGCAAGAGGACAAGGAGCCGCTGTTCGATAGCGTGGACACTGTGCTCGATACCTTCGATGTGCTTGCCGAAGCGATCGCCTCCATCACCGTCAACCAGCGCCGCACCCGCGAAGCCGCCGGCGGCAGTTTTGTCCTTGCCACCGACCTTGCCGATTACCTGGTGAAAAAGGGCATGCCCTTCCGCGAGGCCCACGGCGTCGCCGGTCAGGTGGTGCAGTACGCCATCGCCCAGGACAAGCAGTTGGGCGACCTGCGCCTGCTGGAGTACCAGCGCTTCTCCCGGCTCTTCGATGACGGCGTGCTCTCCATCAGCGTGGACGCCTCCATCGCCTCCCGCGATATCCCCGGCGGCACCGCCCCGGCGCAGGTCAAGCGCGCCATCGCCGCCGCGCGAAAGGCCCTCCGCGATGCCCATTAAGCTCGCGCCCTCCATCCTCTCCGCCGACTTCGCCCGCCTCGGGGAGCAGGCCGCCGCCGCCGAGCGCGCCGGCGCCGACTACCTCCACGTGGACGTCATGGACGGCCACTTCGTCCCCAACCTCACCATCGGCCCCATCGTCGTCAAGGCGCTGCGCCCCCACGTCAAGATTCCTCTCGATGTGCATCTCATGGTCACCAACCCCGATGCCGTGGCCCCCGAGTTCGCCGCCGCGGGCGCCGACATCATCACCATTCACGCCGAGGCCACGCACCACCTGCACCGCTCCGTCCAGGCCATCAAAGCCCTCGGCGTCAAGGCCGGCGTCTCCATCAACCCCAGCACCTCGCTTTCCGCTATCGAGGAGATGCTCCCCTACCTCGACCTCATCCTGGTGATGACCGTCAATCCCGGCTTCGGCGGGCAGACCTTCATCCAGAGCGTCCTCCCCAAAATCGCCCGCCTCCGCCGCATGCTCGATGACGGCGGCTACCCCGCCGAGCTTGAGGTGGACGGCGGCGTCAACGCCCAGACCGCCCCTGCCGTTGTGCAGGCAGGCAGCCGCGTCCTCGTCGCCGGCTCCGCCATCTACAACGCCAAGGAAAGTGTTGCCGACGCTATCGCCCGCCTGCGCCGCAGCATCATCGGCGTGCAGGTGTAGGCCTGGCGATTTACACCTCTGCTCTTGCCCGTTGAAGGAGGACCAGGTTCAAGGATGGACAATGTGAGATTCCCCAAGGCAATCCTCTTTGACTTGGACGATACCATCCTCGTCTATTAAGTTGTTGCCTTCGAATCGTGGCGCGTAGCGTGCATTCGCTATGCTCCACACATACCCGGTGTGACGCCGGAGCAGCTTCTCGCCGCTATCGAGCGATACCGGAGCCGCTACTGGGGAGACCCGGAGAAAGACCGTCGAGGGAGACTAAACGTCAAAACCGCGCGGCGAGAGATCGTAGTTGGCGCCTTGGCGTCCTTGGGAATTGGTGCAGAGGTCGCGGCGCATGAGATTGCCGATTGCTTTTCTGAGGAGGGTGAAAAAGCTGTCTACTCTTTCCCCGGCGCGTTGGAAACGTTGCAGACGCTGAAACGTGAGGGGGTCATGTTGGGACTCATAACCCAAGGCGTGAGCGAGCTTCAGCGACGTAAGATTGAGCGGTTTGGCCTGGCGCGGTTATTCGCCAGCGTCCTTATCGAAGGTGAGTTCGGTGCGGGTAAGCCTGATGAAAGAGTGTACTTGCACACATTGGGAGCATTGCGCGCGCAGCCCCATGAGGCGTGGATGGTGGGTGACAATCTAGAGAACGATGTTGCGGCTCCCCAAAGGTTGGGCATTCGGGGAATCTGGCATGATTGGGCGGCTACAGGCTTGCCTGCCGTCGCCCCGACTCGACCAGACCGGATCATACGGTCACTGCCAGAGCTCCTCCAAGGGCCATGATACCGGATAGACCTTGTGAGTGCGTTGGGAACGGTGTTGCCGGCGTCCAGGTTTAGCCAGCGGTTGCCGCCCTTCTCCTCGCCTTCCCCCGTCGTTCCCGCCAACGTCGCCGCCTCGCGATTCCAACGGAGCTCTCGAACCAGCACACACCGCAACGCGGTCGGTCCGAAAGGGGAAGCCCTGCGGCAGGCAGGCGAGAGTGGGGAGGTCCAGGAAAGCCCCCAAAGAAAAACGCCCCGATCACTCGGGGCGTTTGCTGCTGAGGAGAGTCGCTTCCGCTTACTTGCGCACCTTCGACTGGTTACGCAGGCACCGCGTGCACATGTACACCTGCTTCGCCCTGCCGCCTTCGTACACCGTCGCCCGCTGGATGTTCGGCTGCCAGGTACGCTTCGTGTGTCGCTTCGAGTGGCTCACCGCGAAACCGACCATCCGAATCTTCTGACAGATTGAGCACGCAGCCATAACAATACCTTTTGACGAGAGTGGGATTGCCTCCTAGAATACCACGTACTCCGCGCCCCACGCAACAGCGCCATTGACAGAAGCGGCCTGGATTGGCTGACGCGGCGGTTCACAGAAGGGTTCGCTCCATCGCCCATGCCCACGTCACCCCAAAAAAAGCCCACATCGCGTGCTGCCAACCCTGGCGCTCCCACGTTGCGCGCCGCCGTTCTCGACGCCCCCGCGCTGCTCTCCGCCCTCGCCGCTGCCGCTGCCCACCTGGAGCGCCACGTCGAAGCCGTCAATGCCCTCAACGTCTTCCCCGTCCCTGACGGCGATACCGGCACCAACATGTCCCTCACCATGCGCGCCGCGCTCGAAGAAGTTGCCAAGCAATCTCCTGCACCTGCCTCCGGCGCGCCCCCAACTGCATCCGGCGTGCCCGCACACGCCGGCGTTTTACTTGAGGGTCTCGCCCGCGGCGCTCTCATGGGCGCGCGAGGCAACAGCGGCGTCATCCTCTCCCAAATCCTCCGCGGCTTCGCCAAAAGCGCCCCGGACATGGCGACCCTCAACGGTGACGCCATCGCCGCCGGCCTCCAGGCCGGTTACGACCAGGCCTATCGCATGGTGCCGTCGCCCGTGGAAGGCACCATCCTCACCGTCGCCCGCGATGCCGCCGCCGCTGCGCGCGCTGCTGTCCTCGGCACGCCCGCCGCCGTCTTCGACGCTGCGGCCTCCGCGGCGATAACCTCCGTCGCCCGCACCCCGGACCTGCTGCCCATCCTCAAGGAAAATGGCGTGGTGGACGCCGGCGGCCAGGGCTTTTTCCTCCTTCTGGAAGGTATGGCGATGCACCTCGCTGGCCGCGACCCCGCCCTCGCTGCCGTGACGCCAGCCGTCGTCGCCCGCGCCTACGCCGCGTCCAGCGATCACGACGCTCCCTACGGCTACTGCACCGAGTTCCTCATCGAACGCTGCACCGTCCCCCTGGACGGCGTCCGCGTGCGCATGCTCGCCCTCGGCCAGTCCGTGGTCGTCGTCGGCGACGATTCACTGGTGAAGGTGCATCTGCACACCCCCGATCCCGAAGTCGCCTTTGCCTACGGGCGCTCCGTGGGCGTTGTGGCCCGCGCCAAGGCCGACAACATGGACGCCCAGCACCGCTCCGCCGCCGCGCATCATGCCACGCTCTTCGCCGCGGGGTGCGCCGTTGTCGCCGTGGCCAGCGGCGCGGGCATGACCAACCTCTTCCGCAGCCTGGGCGCCGCCGCCATCGTCCCCGGCGGCCAGACGATGAACCCCAGCACCGGCGACCTGCTCCAGGCCGTGCTGGACGTCCCCGCTCCTGCCATCTTCCTCCTCCCCAACAACGGCAACATCATTCCCGCGGCGCGTCAGGTGCAGGCCCTCGCCCCCGGCAAGCAGGTCGTCGTCATACCCTCGCGCGACCTTCCCCAGGGCGTCGCCGCGCTCATGGCGTTCAACTACGAGGCGCCCGTTGAGGACAATGGGCGCTCCATGGCGCGCGCCCTGGCGCAGGTCAAGACCGGCGAAGTCACCCGCGCCGTCCGCCCCGCGTTGCTTGATGGCAGGCGCGTGGCCCAGGGCCAGGCCATCGCCCTTGCCGGCGGCGCGCTCGTCGCCGCGTCCGCCCGCCTCGGCACAGCCGTGCTGGCCTTGCTGCGCCACCTCGGCGTTGACGAAGGCGATGCCGTTACGCTCTACTACGGGGCGGACGTCACCGCAGCGGCGGCCCACCGCATCGCCGGCCGCGCCGCCAAGGAGTTTCCCCATGCGCAGGTGCACATCGTCGCCGGCGGCCAGCCCCACTACCACTACCTCGCCGCCGTGGAGTAACCCCTGCTGCGGATAGCGCCGAGAGGCCCGCGCCGGATAGTCCGGCGCCTGAATGGAGCAATCCCATGACCCTGCGCATCGTCACTGACAGCACCTGCGACCTTCCCCCAGACCTCCTTCGCGATCTCAACGTCACCGTCGTCCCCTGCAACCTCCACTTCGGCACGGACGTCCTGCGCGATAGTGTGGACATCACCCCGCCGCAGTTCTACCAGCGCCTCGCCTCCGCCAAGGCCCTCCCCACCACGTCGCAGCCCTCCGTGGGCCTCTTCCTGGAAACCTATCGCCGCCTCGCCGGGGAAGCCACGGAAGTCCTCTCGCTGCACATCTCCCAGAAGCTGAGCGGCACCCATGCCTCCGCCGTGCAGGCCGTCGCCGAGCTTGCCTCCCCGTTGCGCGTCCAGGTGGTGGACAGCACCCAGGTCTCGCTTGGCCTAGGCTTTCTCGTGCGGGAGGCCGCACGCATGGCCCGCGACGGCGCGACGCTCGGCCAGGCGCACGCCTTTCTGCGCGATGCCATCCCCGCCATGCGCAGCTACGTCACCGTGGACACCCTCGGCTACCTCGTGCGCGGCGGTCGCGCCAGCCGCATGCAGGGCTTCTTCGCCGGCATGCTGGACATCAAGCCCATCATCGTCGTGCGTGACGGCGAAACGCACCCCGCGGGCCGCGTCCGCTCCCGCCGCCGCGCCATGCAAAGCTTTCAGGAGATCGCTGCCCAGGCCGGCAAACTGCGCGCCCTCGGCTTCATGCAAGCCGCCTGCCTCGCCGACGCCGCCGCCCTTGCCGATTCCTGTTCCTCGATCTTCCCCCGTGCCGATATGCTCATCCGCGAATTCACCCCCGTTATGGGCGCGCACCTTGGCCCCGGCGCCCTGGGCATGGCCCTCTGGCCCGGCAGCCCGCCATGACCGCTGCTCCCGCCCTCCCTGGCCGCGACGCCCCCCCTGGCCGCGACGCACTGGAGCGCCTGCGAAAACTCCTCCTCTTGGAGCAGCACCGCGGCTACGATAACAAGGCGGCCATCGGCGGCCTCGACCCTCTCGTCAGACGTCTGGCGGCGGAGATCCATCGCGCCATCGCCGGCTCCCCCGTGCGGGAGGCCCTGCGACGCACCGGCCTCATCGATCCCCAGTACGCCGCCATGCCTCCCGCGCAGCGCCCCGCCTGGGTGCAGCAGGCGCTCGATTGTATAGCAACCGTGCCGCTGCCTGCTCCTGCTGCCGCGCCCCGTGGCCCTCCCGTGTCGCGCCCCCTCTCCATCTCGGATGGAGAGGGCCGGGGTGAGGCTCCTCCCGCACCCGCAGCGCCTCGCCCTGCGCCTGCCGTGCCTCCGGCGTCCGTCGCACCGAGCGCCTCCCGCTCCCCTGGCGCTCCCCCCTCTCGTCCCGCGCCGCGCCCTGCTGCCGCGCTCCTTCATGCCGGCCAGGGCCTGGACACCCCCGTCGCCGATCTCCGCGGCCTCGGCCCCTACATGACCGCCAAGCTGGATAAGCTCGGCGTCGCCACCGTTCGCGACCTCCTCTACTACTTCCCCCGCCGCCACATTGACTTCTCCCGCACCGAGCCTATCGGCCGCCTCGAGATCGGGCGCGACCAGACGATCATCGGCACGGTGTTTGACGTCAAGGTCACGCAGATGGGCAAACGTCCTCGCGGCGCCGCCGAGGCCGTCATCAGCGACGATACCGGCAACATCCGCATCGTCTGGTTCAACCAGCCCTACGTCGCCCAATCCCTCCGCCGCGGCATGCGCGTCGCCGTCAGCGGCCGCGTCGGCATCTACCGCGGCGCCAAGGTGTTCGAGAACCCCGAGTACGAAACCGCCGGCGACGACCGCGAGCTGGTGCACACTGCCCGCCTCGTGCCGGTGTACCCCGTCACGGAGGGCGTGACCTCCCGCCGCATGCGCACCCTGGAAAAGCGCGTGGTGGACGCCTGCGCCACGCTCGTCCCCGAATATCTTCCCCCCGCCATGCCCGCCCGCCTGGGGCTGCTCCCCGTCGCCCGCGCCATCGCCCAGGCGCACTTCCCTGAATCGGAACAGGCCAAGGAAGCCGCCCGCCGCCGCCTGGCCTTCGATGAGCTGCTGCTCATCCAACTCGGCGTGCTTGACCGCAAGCGGCAGTGGCGCGAGGCCATGCCCGGCCATCCCCTGCGCGCCGCGCCCGCCCTCCTCGATCCCTTCTACGCCCAGCTCCCCTTTCCCCTCACCGGCGCCCAGCGCCGCGCCATCGCCGAAGTCCTTGCCGATCTCGCCCGCGCCAACCCCATGAGCCGCCTCCTCCAGGGCGATGTCGGCTCCGGCAAGACCGTCGTCGCTCTTGCCGCCGCGCTCGCCGCCGCCGCCGCAGGGCAGCAGAGTGCCCTCATGGCCCCCACCGAGATCCTCGCCGAGCAGCACTTCCGCACCGTCGTCCGGCTGTTGGGCGCGGAACCAGGCGCCACCCAGGACGTCATCACCTTCCGCCTCCCCGGCTGGCCCCGGCCCGTCGCCGTCGGCCTGCTCACCGGCGGCCTCACCCGCAAGCGAAAGCAGCAGGTGATCGAGCTTACCGCCGCGGGAGATCTCGATCTGCTCGTGGGCACCCACGCCCTCTTCCAGAAAGAGGTGGAGTTCTCCCAACTGGCGCTCGTCATCGTGGACGAGCAGCACCGCTTCGGCGTCATGCAGCGCACTGAGCTGCGCCAGAAGGGATACAACCCCCATCTCCTGGTGATGACCGCCACGCCCATTCCTCGTTCCCTGGCCCTCACCCTCTACGGCGATCTCGACGTCTCCACGCTTGACGAGATGCCCCCGGGCCGCCAGCCTGTGCGCACCCGCTGGTTGGAGGCGGGCCGCCGCGATACCGTCTACGAGTTCATCCGCCGCCAGGTCGCCGCGGGCCGCCAGGCGTTCGTCATCTACCCATTGATTGAAGAGTCGGAGAAGCTCGAGGCCGCCGCCGCGCGCCAGGAGCACGAGCGCCTCTCCCGTGACATCTTCCCCACCCTGCGCCTCGGCCTCCTCCACGGCCGCATGAAGTCCGCCGACAAAGAGAAAACCATGCGCGCCTTCCGCGCCGGCGAGCTAGATATCCTCGTCTCCACCGCCGTCGTGGAGGTCGGCGTGGACGTCCCGAACGCCACCGTTATGCTCGTCGAATCCGCCGACCGCTTCGGCCTGGCCCAGTTGCACCAGTTCCGCGGGCGCGTCGGCCGCGGCGAGCACCCCTCCTACTGCATGCTCATCAGCGACGCCCCCTCCCAGGAAGCCTCCGAGCGCCTCCGCATCATGGAGCAGGTGCACGACGGCTTCGCCCTCGCCGAAGAAGACCTCAAACTGCGCGGCCCCGGCGAATTCTTCGGCACCCGCCAGAGCGGCCTGCCCGATCTGCGCATGGCTCGCCTCTCCGATATCGCCCTCCTCAACCTCGCCCGCGCCGAAGCCGAAGCCATCTACCGCGACGACCCCGCGCTCGCCAAGCCCGAGCATGCCAACCTGGCGACTGCCGTCGCCCGCTCCTGGGCCCACCGCACCCTCGCCCCCGGCGAGGCCTAGCCCCCTGGCGTACAATCCCCCCAACCTCCCGCGCCAAAGGAGCCCCCATGTACGTCCGCCTCTCCGTCACCCGCCTGCACCCTGACCACCGCGACCGCTACCTCAAAATCCTCCAGGAAGAAGCCGTCGCCGCAAACCAGGACGAACCCAACACCGCCAACTACCACGTCCTCCTCGGCGACCCCGACGACAACATCCTCGTGATCTACGAAGTGTTCAACGACCGCTCTGGCTTCCCTGAGCACCAGCAATCGCCCCATTACAAAAAGTTCACCCAACTCGTCCAGGAGCTTGGCCCCATGTTCTCCGAACGCATCCTCAAGCTGGAGGCCAAGAGCCTGGTGCCCTCAGACAAAGACTGGCGCTAGGGGCGCCCACGCCATTGGTGCTGTGCCTCCCGTCCTGGGGTGTGTCCAGAGAGGGGCGGAGCCCATCGGAGTTTATCCTGAGGCCCTCGAAGGGGCAGAGGGCACGGGGGATGTGCCCCCGAATTCTCTTACAACATATGCGGGTGGGCGGGTGGGAGCAACGAGGTTTGCAGACCTTGAGCGGCAGCATTCCCCGCCCGGGTGCCATCCGCCCTCTCCTCGGTCTGCTACAATAATTCTGTGGCCCCAGGGCCATATTCTTTTTCACGCGACTCGCCTCATGGACCTCATTCGACTCAAGATCGCCGAAGCCCTCAAGCAGGCCGTCGCCGCCGCCGAGCGATCCGGCGCGTTGCCCCCTGTCGGCACGCCGGAAGTCGTCGTCGAGCGCCCCGCCAACGCCGGCCACGGCGACTACGCCTGCAACCTGGCGCTCAAGCTCGCCCGCGCCGCGCGCATGAAGCCGCTGGACATCGCTCAGCGCATCGCCGATAACATGCCCAAGCTGGACGCCGTCGCCTCAGTGTCCGTCGCCCCGCCGGGCTTCATCAACGTCACCCTCGCCGATTCCTGGCTCCAGCGCGCCGTCCCCGTCATCCTTGCCGAAGCCGATGCCTACGGGCGCATCAACATCGGCAACGGCCAGCGCATCCAGGTGGAGTTCGTCAGCGTCAATCCTACCGGCCCCGTTCACATCGGCCACGGGCGCGGCGCCGTCCTCGGCAGCGCCCTCGCCAGTGTCCTCGATGCCGCCGGCTTCTCCGTCCAGCGCGAGTACTACATCAACGACGCCGGCAACCAGATGGACAATTTCTACGCCTCCCTCTACGCCCGCGCCGCACAGTCCCTTGGCCTTGCCGCGGACATGCCTGCCAACGGCTACATGGGCGCCTACGTCGGTGAGGTCGCTGCGGCGATACTCCAGGAGCACCCCGCGCTTGCCGCGCGCATCGCCGCCGACCCCGCCGACGCCACCCGCGAGATCGGCGCTATCGGCCTGCAAAAGATGATCGCCCGCATCAAGAATGACCTCGAATCCCTCGGCGTCTCCTTCGACCTCTGGTTCAGCGAGCGCTCCCTCTTCGATTCTGGCCAGTACGACCGCGCCATGCAGCAGCTCGCCGCCCGCGGCTACACCGCCCAGCGCGAAGGCGCCACCTGGTTCACCTCCACCAGCCTGGGCGAAGACAAGGACAACGTCCTCGTCCGCACCAGCGGCACGCCCACCTACTTCGCCTCGGACATCGCCTACCACCACAACAAGTTCGCCGAGCGCAACTTCGCCCGCGTCATTGACATCTGGGGCGCCGACCACCAGGGCCACGTCGCCCGCCTGAAAGCCGCCGTCACCGCCCTGGGCATTGATCCCGCGCGCCTCACCATCATCCTCTCCCAGCTCGTCACCCTGCGCCGCGGCGACCAGGTCGTGAAAATCTCCAAGCGCACCGGCGATATCATCACCCTGCGCGAAGTGATTGACGAAGTCGGCAAAGACGTCTGCCGCTTCTTCCTCCTCTCCCATTCCGCCGACTCCCAGATGGACTTCGACCTGGAACTCGCCAAGACCCAGTCGCAAGACAACCCCGTGTACTACGTCCAGTACGGCCACGCCCGCATCGCCAGCATCCTCCGTCTTGCCGCCGAGCGCGGCATCCCGTACCAGGCCGGCGACGTCTCCCTGCTCACCCACGAGTCCGAGCTCGCCCTCATACGCAAGATGCTCCAATTGCCGGAGGTCGTCGAGCAGGCCGCCGTGCTGCTGGAGCCGCACCACCTCACCCGCTACGCCCAGGAGCTTGCCGCGGCGTTCCACTGGTTCTACAAGCAGTGCCGCGTCGTCACTGACGACCAGCCCCTCACCGCTGCCCGCCTGCGCCTGGTCGCCGCGGCGCAGCTCACCCTTGCCCGCACCCTGCACCTCATGGGCATGTCCGCCCCCGAGCAGATGTAGCTGGGGGTTTGTGTTACCATGTGAAAAGCATCACAACCAGCGCCTCAATCGAGGGTGATCATCCCATGACCCAACAGCACCAGGGGACCATCGTGGCCGCGGAAAACGTCCACAAGCGCTACCACACCGGCCGCGTGGAGGTCCACGCCCTGCGCGGTGTCAACCTCACCGTCGCCCGCGGTGAAATGGTCGCCATCATGGGCCCCAGCGGCTGCGGCAAAACCACGCTGCTCAACTGCCTCTCCGGCCTCGACGATATCGACGATGGCGCCGTCCGCATCGCCGGCGCTGATCTCGCCACCATGCCCGACGACGTCAAGACGCGCTTCCGCGCCAACGAGATGGGCTACGTCTTTCAGGCCTATAACCTGCTTCCCGTCCTCTCCGCGGAAGAGAACGTGGAACTGCCCATTCTCATCTCCGGCACCGACGGCAAGAGCGCCCGCGATAAAGCCAACAAGGCCCTTGCCCTTGTCGGCCTCACCGATCGCGCCAAGCACTACCCCGCCGAGCTTTCCGGCGGCCAGCAACAGCGCTGCGCCGTGGCCCGTGCACTGGTCAACAACCCCCACATCGTCTGGGGCGACGAGCCTACCGGCAACCTGGATAGTGAAAACTCCCGCGAGATCATGGACCTGCTCGTGCGCCTCAACAAGGAGAACAACCAGACCTTCGTCCTCGTCACCCATGATGACGCCGTAGCCGGCCGCGCCCACCGCATCATCCACATGCGCGATGGCCTGATCGTCAAGGAGCAGCGCAACGCTCCCCGCTAGCCGCGTCGCCGGCAACCTCAGATACCCCCTCTCCCTTTGGGAGAGGGCAGGGTGAGGGCCAAACCCACCGTCGTCCGCCCGCACTAGGAACCACCCATGCAAGAACTCTTCGGCGCACCCATGAGCGTCATCGCCATCGTCCTTGGCGCAATGTTCCTTGCCGCCGCCGCCATCGTCCTCTGGATATTCATCCGCAACCCCATCCTCGTCCGCATCGGCGTGCGCAACGTCCCCCGCCGCCGCGCCCAGACCGTCCTCATCGTCCTCGGCCTCATGCTAGCCACCGCCATCATCGCCAGCGCCTTCACCACCGGCGATTCCGTCTCCTACAGCATCACCAAAAACGCCACCGCCACGCTGCGCAATCTCGACCAGCTCGTCCGCGTGAACAGCGATGCAGACGTGTGGAAGAGCAAGGAAGTCCCCGATACCTTCCCCCAGGCGCTCTTCGACAGTCTTGCCCCCGCCCTCGACGCCGACCCCGATATTGACGGCGTCATGCCCGTCGTCGGCGAGGCCGTCCCCGTCATCAACTTCCGCAGCCGCCAGTTCGAGGTCTCCGCCTTGCTCACTGGCGTGGACCCTGCGCGCACCGCCGGCTTCGGCCCCCTCAATACTCTCGACGGCCGTCCCGTGGACGTCGGCTCCCTCGCCCCCAACGAGGTCTATATCGACCGCAAAGGCGCGGTGAAGCTCGGCATCTCCGCTGGTGACGTGATCGCCATCCCCCTCGGCCCCGGCGAGCCAACACTGTTCACCGTCAAAGGTGTTGCTGACGGCTTCTACGCCAGCCGCGACGGCGTCAACGTCGTCGTCATGATGCCCCTGGCCCGCGCCCAGGCGCTCCTCCACCGCGAAGGCCGGCTCAATTTTATCCTCGTCTCCAATAGGGGCGGCATCCAGTCCGGCGTGGACGCCACCGACGCCGTCCAGTCCCGCCTCGCCGATCTGCCTGCCCTCAAGGACGCCGGCCTAGAGCTCTTCCCCATCAAGCAAGACCTCGTTGACCTCGCCAGCCAGATCGCCAGTCTCTTCGTCTCCATCTTCACCCTCTTCGGCCTCTTCTCCATCGGCGTCGGCATCCTCCTCATCTTCCTCATCTTCACCATGCTTGCCGCCGAACGCAAAACGGAGATGGGCATCGCCCGCGCCATCGGCATGACCCGTGGCCACCTCGTCCGCATGTTCCTCGCCGAAGGCGCAGTCTACGGCCTGGCCTCCGCCATCGTCGGCGTCGTCGCTGGCATTGGCTTGGGCATCGCCCTGGTCTACGGCGTCGCCGCCGCCTTCTCCCAGGGCGCGCCTTCGGACGACTTCACCCTCTCTCCCCATATCACCCTGCGCAGCGCCCTCACCGCCTTCTTCATCGGCAGCGTCATCACCTTCGCCACCGTCTCCCTCGCCTCCTGGCGCACCAGCAAGCTCAACATCGTCCGCGCCATCCGCGATATCCCCGAGCCGCAGACGCAGCGCGCGGGCAAAGGCACCCTCATCTGGGGCATCGTCCTGGCCCTTCTCGGCCTCCTCCTCGCCATCAACGGCTATATCGCCGCCCAGCTTGCCCTCTTCGGTCTCGGCCTCTCCCTCCTGCCCATCGGCCTCTCCATGGTGCTGCGGTTCGCCGGCGTCCCCTCACGCCTCACTCTCTCCGCCGTCGGCCTCTACCTCCTCGTCTTCTGGCTGCTCCCTCCCAGCTTCTTCGACAGCATCCGCGACGACTGGTCCCAGGACTTCTCCATATTCTTCATCTCCGGCACCCTCGTCGTCACTGGCGCTGTGCTGCTCACCATGAACAACTCCCACATCGTGCTGGAGGCCACCTTCCGCACCCTCGGCCGCGTGCGCCGTCTCGCCCCCATCGTCAAGTCCGCCGTCTCCTACCCCATGCGCGCCACCTTCCGCACCGGCCTCTCCGTCGCCATGTTCGCCCTCGTCGTCTTCTCCATCATCGTGCTGTCCGCGGTGAACAGCAGCTTTAACGTCCTGTTCGATGACGCTGACCGCCTCGCCGGCGGCTACGAAGTCATCGCCCGCGGCCCCGGCGACCTCAATCCCGTGCAGAACCTCGCCGCTACCGTGGACGCTAACCCTGACCTCGCCTTCGTCACCCGCGTGCGAGGCACGCCCGCCGTCGGCGCCATCCGGTCCATTGGCGATACCGAAGCGCGTCTCGCCCTTGTCGCCGGCGCCGAGTTCAAGGACACCGCAGTCTCCGGCGTTGACCCTGACTTCGTCGCCTCCAACCGCTTCGGCATCAAGCTCGCCACGGCAGAGTTCCGCGCGGGCGACGGGTTCGATGCCTCCGCCGTCTGGAAGGCCCTGGAAGCCAACCCCGGCTACGCCGTCACCAACGCTCTTCTCGTGCCCACCCGCAATTCGTTCAATTTCGACGTGGCCACGGACAACTTCCGGCTCGACCCCGAAGGCTTCTTCCTGGAAAACAAGACGATGGACCCCATCGCCGTCACCGTGCGCGACCTCGTCTCCGGCAAGGAGTACCAGCTCACCGTCATCGCCGTGCTGGACGACGCGGCCTCCTTCTTCCCCTTCTTCCCCGGCGGCCTCTTCACCTCCACCAAGACCTTGGAGCAATCGCTGGGCCGCACCGTCGCCCCCACCTTCCTCTACTTCAACGTCCAGCCCGGTACGCCCGATGCCGCCCAGCGCATCGAAGCGGCGTTCTTCCCCCACGGCATGGACGCCCTCGACATCGCCCAGGAGATTAGCGACTCACGCGCCGCCAATACCTCCTTCAATAACCTCCTCACCGGCTTCATGGCCCTCGGCCTCGTCGTGGGCATCGCCTCCCTCGGCGTCATCAGCGCCCGCGCCGTCGTGGAGCGCCGCCACCAGATCGGCGTCATGCGCGCCATCGGCTTCACCCGCCGCATGGTGCAGCTCACCTTCCTTATGGAATCGTCCTTCATTGCCATTCTCGGCATTGCCCTCGGCATCGTTCTCGGCCTCGTCACCTCCGTCAACGTCGTCAACGACATCGGCGAAAACGAGTCCAAGATCCAACTCGTCGTCCCCTGGTTCCGCGTTTTCCTCATCGCCGCCGGCGCCTACGTCTTCTCCCTCCTCACCACCTTCCTCCCCTCCCGCGACGCCTCCAGGGTCGCCCCCGCCGACGCCCTTCGCTACGAATAGCGCCGCGCCCCCATCCGTGAGTCCCCCAGCCCCTCGGCGATGGCATCGCCCCATGCTCGTCCACACCAACGTGGTCGCCCGCCATGTCAGTCTGAGCGCAGCGAAGAGTCTGGAGTGGGGCCGTGCCGCCTCTCCGCCACCACGGCGCAGCGTGAGAGTGGCGCCGACAGGATAACCGTGCTGGCCGCTACTGTGGCCCCTGCCTCGCGTGCCGTGCTGCTGGCATGCGTGCGCTCGCGTGGCCGTTACCGCTCCTGGCGTTCCTCACGAGGCTCCGCGTTTGTTGCGGGCCGGGGTTGCGGTGTTCGCTCCACGGGCCGCGCCTGCGGTGTTCGCTCTTGTGCAACCGGCGTCCCCTTCGCTGCCAGCGTCGCCTGCTGCGTGGCCCGCTCTTGCGCCTGCGCCGTCGCCTTGGCCGCCTGCGTCGCCTGCTGGGCGGCGCGCTCTTCTTCCGTGGGCCGCTGCTTCGGGCGCGGCGTGGACGGCGCCCCTTGCGGACGTTCCTGTGGCGGCGATGATTTCGGCGCATCGCCCTCCCGTCCCTGTCCCCGCTGCTTGATCTCCTCACGCAGCGCTGCTCCCTCCGCCACCTTGGCGTCCAGACGCTGGATCTGCGCCTGGTACTCTATCGTCAGTCGCGCCATCACCGCCTCCAGGCGCGGCAACTGCTCTGCTGAGATCTGTTGCGTGAGGGCCCGGAACTTCGCCAGGCTGTTCTCGTAGTCCAACTGCATCCTCGCGCGACGCTCCCCCAACTGTTCCAGCGTCTGCTGGATCAGCTCCTGCCAGTGCTCTGCCTGCGCCTTCGCCTGCGCCGGCTTCGCCACTGCGGGCTGTCGTCCGTCAGGCCGCGGCGCCTGCCCTGCTGCGTTGTTGGCGGGCAGCGCGTCCACCGGCCGCGCAGGCTCCGGGAGCCGTCCAGAAGGGGATACTGCGGCTGCGCCGTCCTCTGGGATGATAATAATGATCGAGCCGAATGCCTCCGGCGGCACCCGGTCCAGCATGCGGTCCGCTTGCTTCAGCGCCAGCGTGGCGGCCCCTTGCACATGGCCTCCCAGCAGCGCCGACGCCTGGGTGAAATCGCCGGGCTGATCGCGGGTTGCCAGGCGCACCATCTCATCGGCGCGCCGCCGCGCCAGCGCCTCATGGAACTGCCCCCGTCCCTCGTCGGAGCGGAACGGCCAGTTCATCTGCGCCTTCTCCACCGCGCGCCTTACTGGGTACAGCGTCTCGCTGGGCAGCGACCCCGAAGCCGCGTGTATCACGCCGAACCCCCCGCCGAACAGCACCACCCCCGCCATTGCCGCGCTCCACGCCTTCAGCGGCATCAGCCACGTGTGATGCGCCGCCTGCTGCGCCTGCCTCGACCGCGCCTCCGCGATCGCCCCTTGCAGCCGCGCACGTCCCCGTGCCCGCGCCTCCTTCGATGGCTCCTGCCGGTACGCTGCGTTCGCCGCCAGCGTCGCCGCCAGCAGCGGGCGCAGCGCTTCCGCGTGCTCCGCGTGCTCCGCCACGCACGCATCCACGCTCGCCCCCCGCTGCATCTTTTCGATGCACTGGGCCAGCGCTTCCTGGAGCTGCTCTTGTTGCTTCATATCCATGGTTTGCCTAAGCCGTCATCCGCCCGCTATGGAACCTCGTAGCCCATCTTCGTCATGCCCCGCCGCAGCGCACCCACCGCGCTATGCTGCAGCGCCTTGATCGCATTCTCGTTGCGTCCCATCGCCTCCGCGGTCTCCGCCAGTGACAGCCCGCCGCCGAACCGCAGCGCCAGCACTTGCCGTTGGTTATCCGTCAGCGCCACCATCGCCTTGCGCACGTCCTCCATCGTCATCCCCATCGCCACCAGGTCGTCCGGCGCGTTTCCCAGCAGCGGCAGGTCGTCATCCAACTCCGTCGTCGGCCGTTTCGCGCGGCGTCGCACATGGTCTATCACTATGTTGTGCGCGATGCGGAACAGCCACGCGGCAAACGGCAATCCCCGCTGCTTGTACGAGGAAATAGATTCCAGCGCCCGCAGGAAGACCTCTCCGGCCAGGTCCTCCGCCTCTGCGGGATTGCCCACCCGCACCAGAATGTAGCGGTACACCCTGGTGTAGTGCGTATCGTAGATGCCGGTGAATGCTGAGAGATCGCCCTGCTGGCATGCAAGGACGAGGCTTTCTTCCGCTGCCAACAACGACCCTCCGGCAGTCACCGCGACGGGCCTGACGCTGACGGCCAGCCCCGCTCTGGCGGACATAACGTCCCTGTATGTTGTGGTAATCCCGTGCACACCCATAGTAACGAATGAGCTTGGCAAAGGATAGTTGCCCCATTTCTCCTTCAGGAGAGCCCCCCTCCCTGGCAGAAAGATATGCGGATGCCCTCCCCTTCACTCATCTGCTAAAATCCAGAAAAGCCATGCAACACGCCTCTGCCCCCGCCGGGTTTCTCCAGGTCCCCATGCCCTTCTTCCTCCGGCCCATGCGCCTGGAAGATATCGCCCAGGTCTCCCTGGTAGAACGTGAGTGCTTTTCCGCCGGCTGGGTGCCCACCCCCTTCAAGCGTGACCTTCGCCGCGACACCATGTTCTTCCTTGTCGCCTGCGAAGCCCGCACCCCTGCCAACGCTGACACGGAAGCACGCGCCTTCAGCACCGTCCGCCAGCCCGGCGACCCTCCTCCCGTCCTTGAGCGCCTGGTGCGCGGCATCAAAGGCCTCGCCGGCGACCACCCGCCCCCGCCCGACTTCTCCCAGCGCATCGCCGGCTTCCTTGGCCTCTGGTACATCGTCGACGATGCTCACGTCACCGTCGTCGGCGTCCGCGAGACCGCCCGCCGCAACGGCATCGGCGAACTGCTCCTCCTTGGCGGCATCGAAGCCTCCCTGCGGCGCGGCATGCGCGCCCTCACGCTGGAAGTCCGCGCCTCCAACCTCGGCGCCCAAGCCCTCTACACCAAGTACGGCTTCCGCCAGGCCGGCGTGCGCAAGGGCTACTACACCGACAACCACGAAGATGCCCTCATCATGACCACCGCAGACATCACCGACCCCGCTTACCACAGCCGCTTCATCCGCCTGCGCGATAGCCACGCCGCCCGCTGGGGCCGCAGCGCCCGCTACCTCGGCTAACGCCGCGCCGGGAAACCGTTGGGGGCGCCCCGAGCGGTTTCCCGCCACTCCCCCCTTGCGCATCGCCCCGTTAACCTGCACAGCCCCTTCATGCTGTGTGTGCGCCGCTTCACATTCCCCCAACGCCCCGCCCCTATTCTGGGATGCGATGGCTGCGCTCACGGGGCGCAGCCATCGCGCCTCCGGGTCAGGGGCAGCATATGCACAGCAACGGCGCCAGACTCTTGGTCACCCTGCTCACAGTGGCGATAGTCCTCGGCGTCGCCATCCCCGCTTCCCCGTCCCCACTCCCACCACATCCTGTCGCTGTCCCGCCCCAGGGAGGCCGATTCCATCGGCCCGAGCACGTCCCCGCCCGTGGCAATCCGGCGGGGTGGTGTCGCTCCACCCCCTTCCCCCGCAGACGGGGGAAGGCCGGGATAGGGGACATCGCCTGCATCTACCCCCGCTCCTCCTGTGCCTCCTTCTCCCATCCTGGGGCATGTCCAGAGAGGGGCGAAGCACCTCTCTGGCAGAGGGCGCGGGGGATGTGCCCCCGTTTCTTCCTACAACATATGCGGGTGGGTGGGTGGGATAAGCGACGTCTCCCCAATATGAGCGGCAGCACCAATCGCCCTCTCCCACCTGGAGAGGGCATGGTGAGGTGTCGGCCCCCCCTACGCCGCCTGCGTCACCTCGAATGCTGCCCCCAGCGCCTTCTCCGCACGCCCCCGCTCCTCCTGCGCGATCAGGCACGATATCCGAATCTCGCTCGTGGCGATCGCCAGGATGTTCACCCGCGCATCCGCCAGCGCGCGGAACATATGCCCCACAATCGTCGGATCGCTCAAAATCCCCGTCCCCACGATCTGCACCTTCGCCAGCCGCTCCCGTGTCTCCACCCCCGCCGCGCCGATGCTCGCCGTCACGTCCTTCACGCACGCCACTGCTTTCTCCACGTCCTCCTGCCGCACCGTAAATGATACGTCCGTCATCCGGTTCACGCTGGCATTCTGCAGAATAATGTCTACGGATACCTTCGCCTCGGCGATCGTCCCGAAAATCTTCGCCGCGATCCCCGGCTGGTCCGGTGCCCGCAGCACCTTCACCAGCGCCCACCCGTCCTCCGTATGCACCTCACGCACCCGCTGTCGTATCTCCATGCTTGCTCCACTCTCTGTCGCTCAGTGACTACTAGTTCTGGGTAGAATGTCCCACTTCCCGGGGTGTTTCCAAAGAGGGGCCTAGCCCCCTCTTTGGAAGAGGTACAGGGGATGTGCCCCTGTATTCTTTTACAACATATGCGGGTGGGTGGGAAAAACGACGTTTGTCGCTGTTGTGCGGCAGCGCCCGCGCCCCCTACTCCTGCGCCTGCCGCTGCTGCGGGAACAGCAACACATCCCGTACACTTGTCGCCCCTGTCAGCAGCATCACCAATCGGTCCACGCCGATTCCCAGTCCGCCCGTCGGCGGCATCCCATACTCCAGCGCCAGCAGAAAATCCTCGTCCCGTGGCTGCGCCTCCTCATCCCCCGCGCTCGCCGCACGCGACTGCGCCGCGAACTGCTCCGCCTGGTACGCCGGGTCCGTCAGTTCCGAGTACGCGTTCGCCGTCTCCAGCCCCGCGATGTACAGCTCGAAGCGTTCCGCCAGCATCGGGTTGCTCCGATGCCGCTTCGTCAGCGGGCACAGCCCCGCCGGATAGTCCATCACCAGCGTCGGCTGCACCAGCCGCTCCTCCACCCGCTGATCGAAAATCTCCCCGATCACTTGCTCCCACGTGTGCGCGTGCAGTGCCCGCGTATCCACCCCCGCCTGTCTCGCTGCTGCGATGGCCCCCTCGATGTCCCGCACCCCGCTCACGTCCACGCCCGCGTACTCCTTGATGGCGTCCAGGTACGCCACGCGACGCCACGGCTGTCCCAGGTCAATCTCCACCTGCGCCCCGCCAATCGCCCGCGCCGGCAGCTTCGCCGACCCGTTTACCTGCACCGCCAGCGCCCTCACCATCTCTTCCGTCAGCGACATCATATCGGTGTAGTCGCCGTACGCCTGGTACAGCTCCAGCAGAGTGAACTCCGGGTTGTGCGTGGAATCAATCCCCTCGTTGCGAAACACCGTGCCCACCTCGTACACCTTCTCGTACCCGCCTACGATCAGCCGCTTCAGGTACAGCTCCGTGGCGATGCGCAAGAACAGCGTCCGCTTCAGCTCGTTATGCACCGTGGTGAACGGTCGCGCCGCCGCCCCGCCATAGACCGGCTGGAGCACCGGCGTCGTCATCTCCAGGTACCCCCGCTCGTCGAGATACCGCCGCAGCGCCGTGATAATCCGCGTCCGCTTGGCGAACAGCCCCCGCGCCTCGGCGTCTGATAGCAGATGCACATACCGCTGCCGCCGCATCATCTCTACGTCCTTCAGCCCGTGGAACTTCTCCGGCATCGGCTGCACCGCCTTCGCCAGCAGCTCGAACCGCCGCACCTCCACCGTCAGCTCCAGCGTCCGCGTGAGGAACAGCGTGCCGTCCACGCCCAGGAAATCGCCGCGGTCCACCATATCGCGGAACCGCTCGAAGTCTGCCGTCTTGTCCACGCTCAGGTACAGCTGGATGCGACCGTCCTGGTCTTCCAACTGGGCAAAATTCGCTTTCCCCATGCGCCGCACGCCCACCAGGCGTCCCGCCAGCCGCACCGCCGGCGCATCGCCCGTCGCCCCCGCCCCGCCCCGCTCCTCCCACGCCCGCCGCGCCTCCCCGACCCGGTGCGACCGCTCGAAGCGGTACGGGTACGGCTCCACCCCCTGCTCCCGCAGCTTCGCCACCTTCTGTATGCGTATCTCTCGTTCTTCCATGTTGGGTTTGACCTGGCTGGCTAAATGTCCCCTGCCCCTTCTGTCATTGTCCCGCCCCTGGGAGGCCGATTCTATCGGCCCGAGCGAGTCTTCGAGCGTGGCAACCCGGTGGGGTGTCGCAAGTCTTCCTTCTCGTCGAACCAGTCCCATTGCCACGGCTCGATCGTCCGCAGCGGCCCTGCAAAAATGTCCTTCCTCTCAGCCTTGGGCGCAACCTGTCCCGCCTTACGCAACCGCCCCTGCTGTGACTCCATCCCCTTGATCGTCTCCAGCGGCTCCTCGTCCAAATAATAGACCTGCACGATCCGCCCCTCCGTGTTGGGGTTCACTGACGTGGCAAAGCTGTACACCGGGTCGCTGCCGAACGTCCACGCCCCCGCCACGCCGCGACACTCCAGCATCGCCGGTATATGTACCAGGTCGTACCACGCCAGCAATTCCTGCGCCGCGCCGCTCGCGGGATCGGCCAGATCGAACGCCTGCACATACAGCCCCCGCGCCGGCCGATAGGGAATCGCCTCCGGCGACACCAGTACACGCGGGGCAGCGTACCCCTTCAGCGGGTAGAAGATGCCCTGCAACCGCCGCGACGAGTACGGGATCTCCGGGCGGCGTCCCATGAGGATGCTGGTATCGGCGAAGGCGCGGAACGCCTTCCACGTCTCTTCCATGGGGTCCTGCATCCAGTACATCAGCAGGTAATGGAACGGGTAAAACGCCGGGTCGGAGGCCGTCACCTTCGCCGCGCAGTCCGGCGCACACACAAACCGCTCGCCGTAAATGATCCCCGGCAGCGCGATATTCTCCGGACGGTGGTCTAGCATGTGCCACGCGTTATACGCCTGATGCTTCGTCCTATCCGTGACCTCGGTGAACGATATATACGTGCGGGCTGCTTTCATCTGGTGTCTCTGGCGCCGTATGTCATTGCGAGCGAGTCCTCGAGTGTGGCAATCTGGTGGTGTGGCGGCGTCCCCTCCAACCCTCTTCCTCGGGGGGAGGGTTGGGGTAAGGGCCGAAATGAGCAGCGTGCCACCCCTAATAGCTCTTGAACAAATTCGGCACCATCCGCTCCTGCCCGCGCGCCCCGTCCTCCAGCAACCCCAGCGCGCACCCCGCCAGCCGGTCCAGATACACCCCCGACCCGATCAGCGGCTTGCCCGCGGGCCACTGCTCCAGCTTCTTCAGGAACCCCTCATCCGGCTCCGGCAGCAAGTCATACCCCAGCCGCCGCAGCCGGTCAATGTGCGCAAACCGCACCTGCTGCGCCTGCGCGTCCATCAGCTCCCGCTGCCCCAGCGCCACCCGCACCCCGTTCACATACAACTCCCACTTATCGCAGTGGATGCCGTCGCTCGACTGCGCCAGCGGGCTGCTCTCCACCGGCATTCGGTGCACCAGCACCGGCCCCGCCAGCGCGGGCGCCACCTTCGTGCGGAAGGCATGCTCCACAAAATCGTACCAATAGCCCTGCGGCCCCGCCCGCAGGTACGGCCCCAGGTTCCCCGCCTGGTACGCCAGGTTCGCCGATGCCTCCCGCAGCCGCGCGTCATTCGCCCGCGCCGCGATCGCCCGCGCCTGCCGCTCCGCCGCCGACCCTCCCTCCCGCTCGACCTCCGCCCACGATTGCGCCAGCAGTCCCTCCAGGTCGAACGACCGGTCCACCCCCCGCAACAGTTGCGAAAACTCCTTGCGCTCCCACGGCTGTCGTAGACGGGCCTGCCCCTTCTTCGCCGCCGCCGTCTGCCCCTGCGACTCCACCGCCGCCACCGCCTCCTCCACCAGCCCCCGCAGCAGCCGCTCCAGCGCCCACGGGTCGTCCTCCGTGGAATACATCTCCAGCAGCGTAAACTCCGGCCGGTCGAAGCTCTCTAAAGGCGCCGACTCGTCGTAATCGTCCCGCAGGCACACCGCCATCTCGAACAGCCGCTCCATCCCCGCGCCCTGGCAATCAATCATCAGACGCTTCAGATACAGCTCCGGCGCCGCCCGCAGCCACAACCGCTCCCCCAGCGACGACGAGAACGTGGAGAACCCCGTCCCCTTCTCGAAGCCCCCCAGGCGGCGATGCAGCATCGGCGTCTGCACCTCCTGGTACCCTTGCCCTTCCAGGTGCCTCCTGGCCGCGCCCAGAAACCGCATCCGCGCCTTCACCAGCGCCGCATCCACCTGATTCTCACGATTGCTAGGATTGTTCATGCCTGCTGCCATAGTGCTTCCTTCGCCCGAGCGTCCGTCTATTATGCCGCCTCGCGCCACATCACGCCTGCGCTTCCCCCTCACAACCGTTGTCACGTTTCGGCCTGTCGTAGCGAGCGAGTCCGCCATAGGCGGAAGCGCGGCAATCTGGTGGGATGGTGTGGTCTTTTCTTCACCCTCGCCCCTTGAGGGAGAGGGTTAGGGTGAGGGGAATCCCCCTACGCCCCGCGCCCCGCCTCCTCCCACGCCGCCCCCTCCAGCAGCGGCAGGTACAGCACGTCCAGCGGCATCCGCGACGCCCCCTGCTGCTTCAACACCGCCTCCAGCGCCGCCTCCACCGCCCGCAGCGATACCGCCGCCGTCTTGAAATACAGGTAGTCGCTCTGCCCGCGCACGCCCGCCACCTGCGCCGCCTCCACGCCGTTGCGCCCCAGCGCCAGCGCGATCCCGTTCGCCCGCCGCGCCCCCGCGATGAACCGCAGCAGGAACGGCGCCGCCAGCGCGTCCGACGCCAGCATGGAGGCCGTCCCCTCATACGCCTGCTCCCACCCGAACGCGTTGCTCCCGTACATATACAGGCTCGCCCGCGGTCCTTCCCCTGCGGCGACAACCCGCCGCGCCGCCGCGATCTGCCGCGCGCAGAACAGCACGTCCGCCATCACGCTTGATGCCGTCTCCGGCCCCCCTGCCCCCGGCCCGCGCAGCAGCACTTCGAACGGCTTGCCGAACGGCCCCGCGATCTCCCGCGACGGCGACTCCACCTGCAACAGGCACGCGTTTTGCGATCCCGCCACCCCTGCCAGCGCATGCTTCACCGGCACCGCCGCCGGCTGCACCCACGCCACGATTCGCTCATCCGCCCCCGTCTGCGCGTTGCGGATCGCCTGCGCCCCCGCCAGCAGCTTCGGCACATACCCCATGCGCTCCAGCACCTGCAAGTCCGGCACATGCAGCACCGGCGCCGTCCCCAGGTGATCGTCCTTCCCGCACATCTCCCCGCACGGCGACCCGCCCGGGCAATCGTGATACGCCGCGCGGTCAACCCCCGCCGGCTCCTGGTGCACCGCCCGCCGCGCGATCCCCCGCGCATACACGTCCTTCGGCCGCAGCCGCACCCCAAACGCCAGCCCCGCCAGCAGAATGATCTTCGACTGCGCGTCCTGCCCCAGCACGTCCGCGCCAGGGTCAGACTCCGCCAGCCCGCTGTGGATCGCCGCGCACACTGCCGCGGGATACGCCGCCCTGCTGTCTCCGCCACGCTCAGCAGCCTCACGCATGCGGGTGAGGATAAAATTGGTCGTGCCGTTGATGATCGCCAGCATCGCCGTCACCCGCCCCCCGATGCTCGACGCAATCGTCTGCACGATAGGCATCCCCCCGCCCACCGCCGCCTCGTACGCCAATATCGCCCCGCGCGACTGCGCCAGCCTCACCAGCTCATACCCGCTGCGACTGATCACCGTCTTATTCGCCGTCACCACGCACTTCCCGCTCCACAGCGCCTCCTCGATCACCGCGCCCGCCACCGGCGACCCCGTCACCTCCACCACGATATCCACCTCGTCGTCATGCACCACCTGCCGCCACGCCGGCCCCGGCCCGCCGCCTGACCCATCGCTATCGTAATAAAACCGCGGCCTCCCCTGCCCATCCCGCGTCACCAGCGACTCCACATACGCCGGCAGCGCACCCTTCCCCGTACCCCGCGACCGTCGCGCCACGCTGTACAGGCGCACCCGCGCTACCGTCGGCTCCCCAAACCGCGCCCCCGGCACATACATCTCCAGCGGCTCCGCCGCAAAATAATCCAGCACTGCCGACCCCACCACCCCCGCCCCCACCAGCCCCACGTTAATCACTAGCGGCTCACTTGTGCTTGGCGTGCTCGTCATTCCCGCCCTCTCTCCCTTTCTTCTGCGGGAGCAACGAGGCATGCTCAACGCAGCCCCCTACCGCAGCGACTGCCCCGCGGCCTTCCCTGCCAGAAACACATTCGGCTTCAAAAACATCGACAGCACCAGCGCACCCTTCGGCGACCGCGCCACATGCCGGTTCCCCCGCGGCCGCCACACAAAATTCCCCGCCGTCACCTCCCCCTCCTCATCCACAATGTGCCCCTCCAGCACATACGTCTGCTCAATCTCCACATGCTCATGCAAATCCAGCGACGTCCCCGGCGCCCAGCGGAACAGCGCCGTCAGCAACCCCGTCGCCGGGTCCTCCAGCAACACCTTCATATCCACCCCCGGCGCCGGCGTCGCCTTCCACGGCAGCGACTCCACATCCACGAACCGCGACTCCTCCGGCCCCAGCGCCTTCTGCCCCGGCACATGCGGCGTCACTGCTGTCATCGCGTCCTCCTCTTGGCACTTCCTTCCGGCTACGCTGCGATAATAGCCCAACCCGACCCGCGCCGCCAGCCAGCCGTGATTGCGAGCGAGTCCACGAGCGCGGCAATCTGGTGGGGTGTGGCTTACT
>SHYB01000051.1 GCA_009693015.1 Dehalococcoidia bacterium | reverse complement strand
GGCCCCATGCGCTCCGCCGGCGGCCCGCCAACGTACCCCTCCGCCGTGTCCCAGAGCTCCATACGCAGAAAATGGCAACCGTCCGCACTGGTGTACTCCGGCCCATACATCGTATTCTTCGGCACGAACACCACCGACCCCGCCGGCAGATCGTACCCGTTCACCACCAGCTTGCCGCTGTACACATAGAAAATCTCGTCCATCGGGTGCGAATGCCGCAGCGAGTTCCACCCCGCCTCATACCACACTTCCAGCGCATGCGGCGTGGGGCTGAGCAGCGGCTTCATAAACACCTTGCGCCACAGAAAACTCCCGTCGGGGAGCGGCCTACCCGATTCCAGCCACGGGAATTGGTCCGGCCTTGCGCTCGTGATCTCTTTCTTATGTAACGTCTGCGTCATCGCCGTCCTCCTATCGTCCACTGGAGGTCTGCCTCGCCACGCGCCATCCTACCACGCCGCCCCACCCGCGCAACTGACAGTCGCCCTGCCCTCACTTCAGCGCTGGGCGCCTTGTACTCCGGGGACTGCTGGTGTTCAGCCACAGCCGGGGCGCGATACGTTCCCTGCTCGACAATCCTCGCACCCAAACGTTTCACAGATGGTCAGTAGTACGCTTGGGGGGATACAGATTCTACGTGGACAAACCCCGAATCCACGCCCCGGCACCCCTGGGGGTCCCCAGTTGTTGGCCGAATCGCTGCCGCTGGGTTTCGGGGCATCACCATACAAGACCGCACCCCCGCGCTTGCTTGCCCCCGCATACCCGGCCCCACCCATCCCAGGGGTTTCAGGGAGGGCATGACGAAAATATGGGGGCGTCATGTGTCACACCTTGCACTGCTGGGGGCTTGCCCTGGCATCCAGGGTTTGCGGAAACCCCCGCGTGGAGCGACTGGGGGGTAAGCATCTTCTCCTACACGCGCCCGCTTGGCCGCCCCCGTACCCCTGGGGGGGTCCTGCGGCGCGCGACCTTACATACCCCGCTCGGATATCCGCTGGTGCAGCTCCAGGGTATGCCGCCTGGCCATCTTTTCCTAAGCTCGCCACATGCCCATTGACATGGCGGCATATAACGGCTATTAATATAGCTGTTATATGCCAAACCTTAGCCACCGATACCTCACCAGCGGAGAAGTCGCCGAACGCCTCGGGATACACGCCTTCGCCGTGCAGAGACTCTTTCGGTCAAGGGCACTGCTAGCCGAGAAGGTTGCCAACCGCTGGCTTGTGAGAAGGGATGTACTGGAGAAGTTTGCCCCAACCTACGATGCGAGCCCAGGCAGGCCGCCCAAGGGCCGAGAGAAGCAAAGGAGCCGACGATGAATAACGTCACAAGGGCCATCATCTATTCCCGTGTTTCAACCGATGCTCAGGAACGAGACGGCACATCCTTGGAGACGCAGGAGCGAGCATGCGTTGAGTTCGTTCAGGCGAGCGGCTGGCGCGTCATTGAATGTATCCGGGACTCTGCCAGTGGATACAGTTTGGACCGGCCTGGAATCGAGCGCCTGAGGCAACTATTGAGGCAAGGTGTCGCTGACGTAGTAATCGCTTACGCCGTGGATCGCGTGTCGAGAAACCAGAACCACATCGGCGTCCTTTTCGATGAGGTGCAACAGGCAGAGGCGCGCCTGGAGTTTGTGACCGAGAAGTTCGAGGATACTGCCGTGGGCCGCTTCATCCTCGCCGCCCGCGCATTTGTTGCCGAGGTCGAACGAGAAAAGATTGTCGAGCGCACTATGCGAGGCAAGGCAGAGCGGGCCAGATCTGGGCGCATACCCCAAGGGACAGGGAAGGGCATCTACGGCTACACCTATGATCGAGAGACTGGCCGAAGAAGCCTGAGTCCCACTCAGGCCCCCGTAGTGCAACGCATCTTTTCCGAGTTTCTTGGTGGCAAGACGGTTATGGCCATTGCCAACGGCTTGAACCAGGAAGGAAGCGTTTCATTCGAAGGCGGGATTTGGTACGCACCGACGGTGTATCGGATGTTGAGAAATGAGACGTATACGGGCCATACAGTGTACCGGCGCACCACTGTGCGCTTGGTGCGCAACCAGAAGACCGGCAAGAGGCAGCGCAAGGTCGAGTTGAGGGAGGCCGATTCCTGGATAGAAGTGCCAGATGCCACCCCGTCCATTGTTGATGCTGGTGTGTACTCCAGAGTCCAAACCATGCTAGATGACCCTGAACGGCGGCGGAGAGCACGGAGGGTCCACGACTATGTCCTGAGCGGGCGTACGAAGTGTCTCGTCTGTGGACGGGCCGTGGTTGGTCAGACTGTGAATAAGTCTTATCGTTACTACCGTTGCCGAAGGGCCTTCGCCGGGCCTTGGCACGACCGATGCGACTCTAGATATGTTTCTGCGGACAAGCTGGAGCAGGCTGTGCGGGAGGAGATCAGCAGCATCCTCTCCCAGCCCGAACGGGTTCTTATGGAGATCAAGCGCGCCGCCTCACGGCAAGGCGAGATAGCCGATCCAGTGGAACTACGACGGCAAATCGATTCTCTTGACCAGCAGAGGATGAGGCTGGTCAAGCTGTACCAATTGGGCGAGATCGATGACGCTTATTTCAGGTCTGAATCGTACGGTATCCGATTGAAGATTGAGGACATTGAACACAGGCTTCAGCCCAGGGAGAAGCCATTGCTCATGGCTTCTCCAGCAGCGCTACGCAAAGCGTGCGATCTGATCCGCGCACGCTTAGAGACTGCCGAGGGAGATCGCTTCTCTCTGATGCTGGAGGCCCTCCAGGTGGAGCTTCGCGTCCAGCACGACGGGGGCCAAATCTCTGGTATCATCCCATCCATTGATTACGCACCGCAGAATGGTGATGCCGATGTTCGTTCAATGGTGACTAAATCGGCCTCTGCACTGCCGTTGGTTGTCGGCGGTATGGCCGGGACGTAGCCGTCGATCTCAGCCTGTTCTGTCGATGCCCGCACTTGAATACCGAGGGCGTTGAGGAGTAGCCTCAGGTCGTCCCCGGATGCCTTTTCAGTCCAGGCTCTGATTACCTGTGATTGGGAAGAGGACCGTCGACATGATACAGTACATCTCGTCATTGCGGCGGCGTGGGTAGGCGCGTTGACGGATCAGGGTCTTTGTAAAGGTGACGCACCAGCCATGCATCACCAGCAGGCCCCCGCCCGTGAGGACAAGTGCCGAACCGCGGGCGCAATGCCGTATGAACGGCTAGGGTGCAGGCGCAAGGAGCGTATGGTGCTGGGCATTGACGGTACCCCTGCCAGAAACGATAGTCCAGGCAAGTCTCTCGATTGGAATACGGCGGAGGGGGTTATGGCTCGGCGAGGTCAGCAGCTATGAAGGTCCTGGTGACGGGCGGGGCGGGGTTCATCGGGTCGCAGGTGGTGGATGCGCTGATCGCGCGGGGCGATAGCGTGGGGGTGGTGGACAATCTTTCGAGCGGGTCGCGCCGCAATCTGAACCCCAGGGCGCGGCTGTATGTTGTGGACATCACCGATCCCGCGGCGGTCGAGGCGGTGTTCGCGCAAGAGAAGCCGGAGGCGGTGAGCCACCACGCCGCGCAGACGGACGTGCGCCGGTCGCTGGCGGACGTGCCGTTTGATGCGCGCACGAATATCCTGGGGTCGATCCATGTGCTGGATGGGTGCGTGAAGCAAGGCGCGAAGAATATCGTGTTCGCGTCCACGAGTGCGATCTACCCGGAGACGCAGGCGCTGCCCATTCCAGAGACGCACCCCCTCCAGCCGGTCTCCGCGTATGGGGTGAGCAAGATGACGGTGGAGAACTATCTGGCGCTGTACAAGCTCGCCTTCGGGCTACGGTGGACGGCGTTCCGTTACGGCAACGTGTACGGGCCGCGGCAGGACCCGCATGGCGAATGCGGCGTGGTGGCGATCTTCTCCGGCCAACTGCTGGCGGGCGCTACGCCGACGATATTCGGCGACGGCACGAAGACGCGGGATTACATTCACGTGGACGATATCGTGCGAGGGAATCTGCTGGCGCTGGACGGCGCGGGGGATGGCGAGGTGTTCAACCTGGGCATGGGACGTGAGGTGAGCGACTACGAGGTGTTTCAGGGCGTGGCTGCCGCGCTGGGGTCGCCGGTTATGCCGATCTTTGGGAAGAAACGACCCGGCGAGCTTGACCGGGTGTGCCTGGACATCACCAAGGCGCAGCGAGTGCTGGGCTGGTCGCCGCGGGTGACGCTGGCGGAGGGCATGGCCGCCACGGTGGCGTACTACAAGAAAGGCGCGGCGCAGAGCGGGGCGAAGGGCTAAGGCTAGAACGCCGATGCTGCGCCGAAGCAAGGAACGGGGCAGGCATGACAGGCTAGAGGCGGGCCGCCGTTCAAGCTCCCTGGCGATGAGTTGCAGCGCCGGATGTGCTGAGCGAACTTCAGGCGGTGCGGGAGGGGCTGGAGACTGGCTTTTTTGCAGGATGCACATATTGCGGCGGCGAGCGGTCTTTGTGAGAATGCAGCCGTCGCTTTTCGTGCGCGCTTGCATGGCCAGGGCGGACTAGGAGACAAGGGCTGATGCTTCTCGAAGCGCTGGCCGGCGTGCGTGTCCTGGAGTGGTGCCAGGGAATCGCTGGGCCCTACTGCGGACGGTTGCTGGCGGAGCTGGGCGCGGACGTGGTGAAGATCGAAGCGCCGGCTGGAGGAGACGTCGCGCGCAGGTGGGGGCCGTATCGCCAGGGTGGCGCAGCGGAAGACGTGGAATCCAGCGCATTGTTCTTTGCCTGCAACGTCAGCAAGCGCGGCGTGACGCTGCGCCCGGACGTGCCCGCGGGAGCGACGATATTCCGCATGCTGGCGGGCTGGGCGAATATCCTGCTGGAGGACCGGCCTCCGGGGGAGATGGAGGGATTGGGACTGGGAGGCGCAGCGCTGCGCCTGGCGCATCCCACCCTGGTGGTGCTGTCCATGACGCCGTTTGGCCAGACAGGACCGTATCGTGGGTACAAGGCGTATGGAGTCAGCGCATTTCATGCCGGCGGAGAGGGCTACTTGCAACCGGGAGGGCCGGCATCCCGCGGCCAAGGCCATTGCCCGCCGGTGGCGCCCGGAGGCGATGTTGCGGATACAATGACCGGCGTCACCGGCGCTGCGGGTGCCATTGCCGCGCTGCTACGAGCGCGGCGCACCGGGCGCGGTGACCATATTGACCTCTCGCAACAAGAGGCGCTGATGACCATCAGCCGCACGGATCTGGCGGTGTATCCCAACCAGGGCGTGGTGGAGCGCCGCGATACCCGCGTGCTGCCCATCGGCGGCCTGTTCGAAACGGCGGACGGGTACATCGAGATCAACCCCACGGAAGCGCGCATGTGGGAGGGACTGGTCGAAGCGATGGGCCGCCCGGCATGGTCGCAAGAGGCGGAAATGCTCAAGCAGACGCCGCCGTTCGCCCGCGCCGCGGAGGTGCGGGAGCACATCGCCACGTGGGCGCGGCAGCGGCGCGGCAGGGAGATAGAGGAGACGTTGCAGCATCACGCCTGCGTCGCCGGGGAAATTTTGACGCTGCCTGCCGTGGCGGGAAAGCGGCAACTCCGCGAGCGCGGCTTTTTCGCCGAGATTCAGGATGCGGGGTTCGGCACGTTTCGCCTGCCGTCCACGCCGTTCGGCGGCGGCAAACCGCGCTATCGCCCCGCGCCGCGCCTAGGCGAGCACACGGAACAGGTATTGAAGGAGCTGGGCGTGCCTGACGGGGAGATTGTGCGGCTGCGCAAGGCGGGCGTGCTGTGAGCCCCGGCAACGCGTGCTTGGAGGGGATCAGGGTGGTGGAGTTTGCCCAGTACCGCGCCGGACCGCACTGCGGCGCGATGCTCGCCGCGCTGGGAGCCGAAGTGGTCAAGGTGGAAAGTATGGCCCGGCCTGACTTTGTGCGGTACAAGATGCGCCCGGCGGGCCAGGGCGCGCCGGTGTGGGATGCGCCGCCGCAGCCATCGCAGATGAACTGGCGATTCGACTCCATCAACATGGGCAAGGGGAGCATACGCCTGAACCTCAAAGCGCCAGGCGCATTGGACGTGGTCCGAGGGCTTGCTGAGGTCAGCGATGTGTTTCTTGGTGCGCTCGCGCCGGGGGTGCTGGAGCGCTTGGGGCTGGGTTACGAGCAGCTGAGGCGCTGGCGTCCGGACATTATTCTCATCTCCCTCTCCGCCGCAGGGAGCACGGGGCCGGAGGGGCGCTACCGCGGCTTCGCTCCCACCTTCGCCGCTGCGGCGGGGCTGAGCCACTGCTCGGGCTACGCCGATGGGCCGCCGATGGAGTTTAGCGGGAGCATGGACAACGTGGTGGGGTCGTACGCGCTGCTGGCGGCGCTGGCGGCGCTGGCCGAGCGCGAGAGGACGGGTCGGGGGCAACATGCAGACATCGCGGCGAACGAGTGCGTCGCTGCGGCGCTGGGGTCGCCGCTGCTTGCGTACCTGTCGAACGGGACGGAGGCGCGCCGCGATGGCAATCGCCGGCCCGGCATGGCGCCGAGCAATTGCTACAAGTGCAAGGACGCGGAGGAGTGGGTGAGCATCGTTGTGGGCACAGACGCCGAATGGCAGGCGTTGTGCCGAGCGATAGGGGCGCCGGACATGGCGAGCGACGTGCGTTTGGCCACAGCCGCGGGACGCAAGGCGCACGAGGATGAGATTGACCGGCGCATCGGCGTGTGGACGGCGCAGCGCGGGGCCTATGGGGCGATGCAAGGGTTGCAGGAGGCGGGCGTGGCGGCATCTCCCAGCTTCCGCACCGATCAGCTTTTCCGCGACCCGCACCTGGCGGCGCGGCAAGCGTGGGTGCGCCTGGAGCATCCGCACCTGGGAACGCTGCATGAGGTGCGCGCGCCGTGGGTGTTTGCAGACGCAACGACGAGGCATGCCCGCGGGCCGCTGTTCGGCGAGGACGATGCGCGCGTGTATGGCGGCCTGCTGGGCATGGATGCGGAGCGCATCGCGGCGCTGCAGCGGGCGCGGGTGATGCATTAGGCGGTGACAATCACGCGCCCGCTGCAGCGCTAGAAACCGTAGATGCGGGCGGTGACGCCTCCGGCGATCTTGGCAGCATCCGCCTCCGGCACCCCCAGCAAGATATCGCCGAGGATGCGCTTGCTTTGCGGGAAGGTGCTGTCCGGGTGTGGATAGTCGGACCCCCAGGAGATGCTGTCCGTGCCGATCACGTCGCGCAGGCGCACGCCGAGCGCATCGTCCTGAAAGGAGATGACCACGTTGCGCTTGAAGAAGTCGCTGGGGATGGCGCCGCCCTGGAATCGCGGCCATCCGGGGCGCCAGGGCCGGTGGCAGTAATCGTTGTCTATCGTCTGCAGGAACGGCGCGGCCCAGGCCAGGTCATGCTCCACGATGACAACGGTGAGCTTGGGGTGGCGCTGGAAGACGCCGGCGTAGATCATGCGCGCCAGGGAGTCTTGCGCCCACACCACGCGGGTGACGAGTTTGGCTGGGGTGTCTGACAGGGCGCTGACCATGGGCTCGGCGCTTTTGGGCGCCCCCGCCGGACGGTCCGTGGCGAGGTGCAACGAGAGTGGGATGCCTGCCTCCGCGGCGGCGGCCCACAGCGGCTCGTAGATGGCCTGGTCGTAGCCGCGCGATTCGCCGGGGTTGACGGTAATCATCGCGCCCGCCAGGCCAGCTTGCGCCGTGCGCCGCAACTCCGCCACCCCTATGGCGACGTCGTCCAGGTTGAGCATGGCAACGCCCTTGATGCGCCGCGGCGCGGCGGCGCAAAACTCGGCGAGCCAACTGTTGTACGCGGAGAAGACGGCGTTGGTGAGTGCGGGGTCTTCCAGGCGGTACAAGGCCAGCCCTACCGTAGGATACATCACTTCGCCCGCGATGCCGTCCGTATCCATATCGGCGACGCGCGCCGCAGGCTGATACGCGCCACGGCGGACGGCGGAAAACTTCGCTTCATACGGGCGGTGCCGCCACGCCTGCTCATCGCGGTGCTTGATGCCCGCCATCGCCCCTGCGGCGCAGGAGACGACGCGCTTGCCTTCCGCGTGCCACCAATCGGCGGGTTCGCCCATGACCAGGCGCGGCGCGCGGTCAGCGAATTGGCGCAGGATGCGCCCGGTCCACACGTCAGGCGGTTCCAGCACGTGGCCGTCCGATGAAAAGACGGGGTAAGACATGGCGCGTGCCCTCCGCAGTGCAATGAGATGTGCCGCTATGGTAGCGGCGAGGCGGGTGCGGCTCAAGAGGCGTTGACGGCTGCGGGGGGTACTGCTACCGTGGCGGGGGCCGTATGGCCTTCATCCTCATCTGTCCAAGGCGGCTGCGCTTGCTGCAAATCTTCTCCGATGCCGTGCTGCCGGTGTTCATCATGGCGGGCATCGGTTTCATCATCGCCCGCGCCCTCAAGCTCGACCCTTGGCCCCTATCCCGAGCGACGATGTATGTGTTTTCGCCCGCGCTGATTTTCACCAAACTGGCTGAGGCGGAGCTCAGCCCCGGCGACGTGGGCGACATCGTGGCGTATCTGGCGGTGTGGCTGCCGCTCATGCTCGCGGTGACGTGGCTTGTGGCGCGGCGGCTGCGGCTGGCGGGGCAGGAGAACGCCGCATTCACCTTGAGCGCGCTGTTCATGAACGCGGTGAACTACGCCCTGCCGGTGGCGCTCTTCGCCTTCGGCGAGGCGGGCTTGCAGCGGGCCCTCCTTTTCCTTGCGCCGCAGGCGGTGTTGCAGGCAACGCTGGCGATCTTCATTGCCAGCAGGGGCGGCCTGAGCACGCGGCAGGCGCTGGGCTCGATTCTAAGGATCCCCGCCTTTTACGCCACGACGGCGGGCCTGGTGCTGAACCCGTTCAACGTGACGTTGCCCGCGCCTGCTGATCGCTCGCTGGCCTTCCTGGCCGATGCGGCGATCCCCTGCATGGTGCTTGTACTGGGCATCCAGCTTTCCCGTGCCGCATTCCGCGCCGACCTCAAGCTGGCCGTCGCGGTGAGCTTCCTGCGGCTCGCCGTTTCGCCCGCGCTGGCGTTCGGCGTGACGGCGGTGCTGGGCATCGGCGGGCTGACGCAGCAGGTGATATTGGTGGTCGCCGGGATGCCTACCGCGGTGCAGACGATCATCATCGCCACAGAGTTCAATGCACGCCCGCAGCTGGTGACGAGCGCGGTAGCGGTCAGCACGCTGGCAAGCGTGGCCACCGTGACCACGCTGGTGTGGCTGGCGCAGCGGCTGGGGTGAAGACGCATGGCGGCGGCGGTGCATCACGCAAGGCAAGCGTCGTTGCCGCAGCCACGCTGGTGTGGCTGGCGCAGCGGCTGGGGTGAAGATGCATGGCGACGGCGGTGCATCACGCAAGGCAAGCGTCGTTGCCGCAGCCACGCTGGTGTGGGTGGCGCAGCGGCTGGGCTAGCCCGTGGCGATGTCCTTTGCCCAGGCGCGGTTCTCCTGGTACCACGCGACAAGGTGGGCCACGCCGTCCTGAAAGGACGTCTGGGGACGCCAGCCCAGGAGCTGGGCAACACGTGCAGCGGTGAGCCGCTAGCGCGACGAGGGCTGCTGTTGGGCTTTCCACGATGCAAGCTGATTGGACGCATTGATGCGCCAGTCAATCAGGCTGCCCGGCTGGAGCGCCAGCTGCACCTCATGCTGTTGATGATCGCCGCCCGCCAGCGCCGTCTCCACCACCACGGATGACGTGTGGCAGCCCAGCGCCGGTACGCCCATCTGCACCAGCTCCACGTTTTCACCCAGGCGCTTGGAGGCGCTGGCGTAAAACTCCGGAGTGGTGTTGCGCTGCAGCACCCCAATATCGTTCTGGCGCAGGCTGCGATAGTACTCGCGCACCGTGCTCTCCACCGTCTGGCGGCGCTGGATGACCTGGCTCGCCAGCCCGGCGATGCCCCCAAGGTTGGAGTCCTTGGACGCCACCTCCAGCCGTGCCGGGGTGAGGAGGGAGTAGCCGCCGTTGCCGTGGTCCAGGGTGCAGGTGACTTCGTAGCCGCGTTCCTGGAGCTGGGCGCGCACCGCCAGAATCGTCTCCAGCGCCGTGTGGCCGCGGGAGACCTTGATCTGGATCTTCGCGGGCTGCGAAAGGGTGAGGACGCCGTCAGCCGTGGCCGCGCCCTGGAGATAGATCTCCTGGAGGTCTCCCGCCCGCACCTGCGCCGCGGGGGTAGAGCTTTGTTGCTTGCAGGCGGTGAGCGCCAGCATGGCGGCGAGCGCCATGACCGCGACGATCCGCATACGTCCTCCTTCATCCATTGGCCGAGGCGCTATGGTGCGCAGGCGCTGTTGCGTGGACAGCGGTACTGAGCCAGTGCTTCCTTCTAGTGTAACGCAATTGGAGTAGGTTTGAGAAGCGGTCTAGTTTTTGTTCATATCTCTGCCGTGCGACAATATGCATCTACCCGCGGTGCGGGAAGCGGGCATGATGGGCATGTCCATCCTACGTGACAGGAGGAAACATGATCGTGACTAGGCGGCTGCGGCTGGAAACACAGGGTGACGGGCAGATCATCGACCTAACGGATACCGTGGTCGGCGAGACGGCGCGATCAGGCATGCGCCACGGCCTGGCGACCGTCTTTGTCACGGGCACCACCGCGGGCGTGGCCGTCATGGAGCATGAGCCGGGGCTGGTGCTGGACTGGGCCGCGGCCATGGAGCGCCTTGTCCCTCGCGCCATGGCGTATGAGCACAACGAGCGCAACAATGACGACAACGGCCATTCCCATACCCGCGCCATGCTGCTGGGGCCGTCGCTTACCGTGCCGGTGGAAGGGGGCGCCCTGACGCTGGGACGCTGGCAGCGCATTGTGCTGGTGGACTATGACTCGCGTCCGCGCGCTCGCGAGGTGGTGCTGCAATGCATGGGGGAGTAAGCGTGCTGCCCGGCCTGCTGAACGGGGCGGATGCGGCTAAGCAGGCAATCGTTGTTCCCGATGGCCCGTCCGTGACCTACGGCGCGCTGCGGGAGCGCATGGAGCGCAACGCCGGTTTGCTCCGTGCCGCCGGAGTTACGCAGGGGCAGGTGGTATCCCTGGTGCAGCCTAACGATCTTTCATGCGTGGAGGCATTTCTCGCGGTGACGCGGGCGGGGGCCATTGCCGCGCCGCTGAACCCGGCGTATACCGCTGACGAGCACCGCTCGTTCATGGAAGACGCGCGCGCCGGTTGGGCGATTGTGGACGCAAGCATCGGCGCGGCATGGCAGGCGGCAAAGTCGCTTACGCTGCGCCGCATCGTATCGCGGCAGGATGCGCGCGGTCTGTCGCTGGAGCGCGACGGCGCGCCGCTCGTTCGCACAAAGGAAGCCGCCCTGCCGCAGCCGGGGGACGTGGCGCTGTTCCTCCACACCAGTGGAACGACAAGCCGGCCCAAGGGCGTGCCGCTGACGCATGCCAATCTCTGCGTCTCCGCGGGCAATACGGCGCGGACATATGCGCTGACCCCGGGGGATACGACGCTGGCGGTGATGCCACTGTTTCATGTGCACGGGCTTGTTGGGGTGGTGCTTGCCACGCTGCTCACCGGCGGCACGGTGGTGCTGCCGCCGCGCTTCTCCGCCAGCGCCTTCTGGCCCGCCGCGGCGAAGCATCGCGTCACCTGGTACTCCTCCTCGCCGACGATCCACCAGGTGCTGCTGCTCCGCGCCGATCAGGACGCCGCGTCGCGCGGAGCATTCCGCTTCGTCCGCTCGTGCAGCGCCGCCCTTGCCCCCGTAGTTCTGGAGCAGTACGAGGCGCGGTTCGACGTGCCCGTGGTGGAGGCCTACGGCATGACCGAGGCTTCGCACCAGATCGCATCGAACCCGCTGCCGCCGGCAGTGCGCCGTCCTGGGACGGTAGGTCAGGGCACAGGTGTGGAAATCGCCGTGCT
>SHYB01000050.1 GCA_009693015.1 Dehalococcoidia bacterium | reverse complement strand
CCCTGGCGATAGATGTCCTGCGCGCCTTCTTCGCCCACCATGCGGTTGACGCGGCGGGCGATGCGCCACCGGCCCGCTTCGCGGAGGAGGTCAATGCGGTTGTATGCGAGCCTGAAAAGGACAATCGCGCCGTTTTCGCGGTGGTAGGTGCGGGAGTAGCCCCACGCAGTGGCGCGGTCGCCGTGCAGCTGGACCACGAGGGGGCCGACGGTGTGGCCGGCATCAGGCATGAGGCGCTGGTGGCCTGGCCCGTTGATCATGGCGCGGAGGGCGTCGCTTCCTTCCATGCGCAGGACGCCGCTCACGTCATAGACGCCGTCGCTGGTGAAGCAATCGGCGACCTGATCGGCGTCGGCGCAGTCGGCGCTCATGCCGTAGCGTGCCAGCAGGCGGTGGATGGCAAGTTCGTCCTCGACGGCCTGGAGGCGTTGCTCCAGCGCGGCGAGGCGGGATTCTGCGTCTTTCATGGGTTTTCTCCTGCGGGTGTGGGGTCGCAGGCTATTTCGCCGTGGCGGCGGTGACCTGGAGCTCGATATGCTGGCCGAGGATGAGCAAGCCTGCGGAGATGATATCGGTGCGGACGAACGCCTGGGAGAGCGTGGGGCTGGCGGCGCCGGGCTGGCCGGGGTGGAAGACGCCGGAGAGGCGGAGGCGGCCACGCAGATCGGGGTCGTCGCAGTCGCGGACGCGGTCAACGGCGGCCTGCCAATCGGCGCGGGAGGGGAAGCGGATGCCGAAGTGGGTGGAGTATTGGGGCCTGGCGCGCAGGGAGTCCAGGTAGGCGTGCATCTCCGCCGCAATGGCGCCGCCCTGCTTCGACTGGCGCTCGAGCGCTTGCTCCAGCGCCCACTGGGCAGGGGTGACCTCGGAGCCGTAGAGGACGTTGCTGGAGTAGAGCGAGCCCGCGGGGTCTATCTTGGCGCCGAACCAGTGGCCGCCGTTGTCAGTGACCTCGCAGCCGAGGAAGCGGAAGAGCTTGGCGGCCAGCGCCCGCTCACCGGGGCGGTGGACCATTTCCACGTGGTTGAGGACTCTCGCGGGTGGGTCTGGGGTGAGATGCATGGGCAGGCCTCCTGCGTCCGTCCGGAGTGAGTCGCCATGAGTCGCGGCGCCATTGTAGCAGAGGGATAGGGGAGCGGCCCGGAGAACGTTGACGCACCTCCGTCGTATAATGGGACGCACTAGCAGAATGTGTAGAGGAATAGCGCATGACCATTCCTTCCCGCATCATCTCCGCCGACGCGCATTTCACCGAACCGGCGGACCTGTGGCTGAATTATATGGAGCCGAAGCATCGCAGCCGCGCGCCGCACGTGGAGCACGAGGCCACCACGGACGTGTTCGTGTGCGAGGGCATCAAGATGTTCGACCTGGGGCTGATCCACGGCGTGCGCTACGGCGATGACGAACCGAAGGCGGAGACGCGGTACGACGAAATCCCCGCCAGCGGGTGGGACGCGGACGCGCGGCTGCCCGACCTGGATAAGGATGGAATCGCCGCCGAGGTGATTTACCCCACCATCGGCATGCGGATGTTCGCCATACCGGACAGCGATTTTCAGAACGCGGTGTTTCGCGCCTACAACAATTGGGTGGCGGACTTCAACAAGGCGCACCCCAAACGGCTGGTGGGTCTGGGGGCGATCAACCTAGACGATATCGAGGGGGCGGTGTCTGAGCTGCACCGCATCCGCAAGCTGGGCATCCCCGGGGCGATGATCGCGCTGGCGCCGGAGAAGTCGCTGCCGTACGCCGACGCGCACTATGACCCGTTTTGGGCGGCGGCGCAGGCGCTGGATATGCCGGTGAGCGTGCACGCGCAGACGGAGCGCCGCATTGATGTGGGGCCGCACAACGTGCCGACGCCGGTGAATGTCATTTTCCTGCCCATTGTGGCGGCGCGGGTGCTGGTGACGATGATCTACGGCGGGGTGTTCGACAGGTTCCCTAAGCTGAAAATCGTGTCCGCGGAGAACGATGCCGGGTGGGCGGGCAACGTGATCGAGCGAATGAATTTTACCCATTACAAGATGCGGCGCCGGAATATGGAGCGCGGGGTGAAGCATACGCGGCTGCCCGGCGAGTACTTCGGCGACAACATCTACATGACGTTCATCCGCGATCTTTCGGCGATGCGGCTGGCGGACATCGTCAGCCCGGACTCGCTGATGTGGGGGTCAGACTACCCGCACTTGTTCAGCACCTGGCCGGACTCGCGGACGCACATCGAGCAGCATTGCAAGAGCATCACGCCGGAGAGCGCGCGGAAGATATTCGGGGACACTGCGGCGCGGCTGTATGGCCTATAGCGCCCTACAGAACCGGTAGTGCTAGGACGGGCCTGTAAGAGCGGACTTCACCGAGGGGCAAGCGGCAAGCAAGAGAAGGAGAGCAGTTGATGCGAATCTCGCGATTGAAGGTATGGATCATGGCGGCGATGGCGGTAAGCCTGCTGGCGGCGGCGTGCGGCGGCGGCGATGAGGCCGCGCCCACCGTTGCCCCGGCAGCAACGACCGCGCCTGCGGCAACGAGGGCGCCCGCGGCGACGACAGCGCCCACAGCCGCAGCAGCACCCACCGCAGCGCCCACGCCCACGCGCGCGCCCGTGGCCACTGCGACAGCAGCGCCGGTGCCGGCAGGGACGATGGTGGTGGCCCTGGGAACGCTGGGCAATTTCGACCTGCTGCCGTTTACCAGCACGTCGCGCCCGTACCTGGATTCGGTGTACGACTACATCATTGGGGTGGATAACGCGGGCAAGCCGGACAAATCGGGCATGGTGCAGACCTGGCAGGTGAGCCCGGACGGGAAGACGTGGACGTTCAAGACGGCCACCGGCGTGCTGTTCCACAACGGCGACCCGGCGACGGCGGACGACGTGCTGGGCACCCTGGAGCTGGCGCGGAGCGCGGCGTCGAAGTACGCCAATGCGGGGCGCATACGGTCGAACATCGCGGCGCTGACATCGTCGGACAACAACACGGTGACGGTGAAGCTCAACGCGCCGGGGATTTACTGGCCGGACATTGAGCTGGGCCGCGGCGGCTCGGGCGGCGCGCCTGCGCTGATGTTGCCGCGCAGCTACCTGCAGACCATTGGCGTGGATGAAGCCAACAAGAAGCCCATCGGCACGGGGCCGTACAAGGTGGCGACAGTGGCGGTGGGCGATCGAATCGTGATGGAGGCGGTGAGCAACCACTGGAAGCTGGGCGTGCCGCGGGTGAAGACGCTGACCTACCGGGTGATCCCCGAAGAGTCCACCCGCATCGCGCTGCTGAAGGCGGGGGATATAGACCTGACCTCCACGAGCCGCGCGGCGATCCCTGATATCCAGCGGACGCAGGGCCTTGCCATCTTCCGCCGCGACCAGAGCAGCTCCGCCCTGCTGCGCTTTGAGCAGCAGTTCATCCCGTCCTATGAGGGCTACGGGGACAATCCCTTTGCCAAGCCGGACGTGCGCAAGGCGCTGGGGTGGTACGCCATTGACCGCAAGGCCATCGTGGATACGTTCATGAAGGGCGCTGGGCTCCTCAGCATGAACTTCCCGGTGTTCTTCACTGATCCGGCCTATGAAAAGATGGAGATTCCGGCGTTCGACCCCACGAAGGCGAAGCAGTTGCTGACGCAAGCCGGCTACGCCAACGGCTTCACCATTGACCTGCTGACGTACGCCTCCAGCCCGGCGCTGCCGGAGAGCCTGGAGATCATGGAGGCGGTGGCGGTGTACTGGGAGAAGGTGGGCATCAAGGTCAACCGGAAGCCGACGACGTTCACCAATTGGATCGCGCTGATGTCGGCGGGCAAGCCGCTGGATAAGCCCACGGCGTCCGGCCTCATCTACCAGGGCATCTTCGCCGCGCCGTCAGCGGCGAACTTCAGCAACGGTCACGCGGCCTCGTCGGCGTTTTCCGCGAACCGCGACGCAGACCTGAACACCGCGGCGCTGGCGTGGGCCAACGCGGCGACGGCGGCGGAGTATGTCGCCACAGGGAAGGCGTACCAGCGCCAGGCCTACGATCGCGGGTGCGCGGCTGGCGGCGGTTGCCCGCTGTTTGAAGCGGGCGACGTGTTTGCCGCGGGGTCTAAGGTGCCGCGGAACTGGAATCTCGGCGCGGGATCGTACTCCTGGCAGATCGAGCTGGCGGCGGCGTTGCGCTAGCCTCGTTGCGATAACGCAGGTGTAAAGAGGCCCTCCGGTCTGACCGGAGGGCCTCTTTTTCTTGCGACTGCGGGCGACGCACCGTCGCTCGATTGCGACCTGTGGTGACTCTTGCCGCGCCACGCCGCCTTGGCGATTACGAGGTGCGGGTGGATGAGTCGCCGCTGCCGCCGGGTGTGGAGATGCACGCTCTGGTGTAGTCGTCTATGTGTGCGCTCGCCGGCGACGGCGGGCGGGGATTGAAATAGTGTAGTGACCCTTCACTGGCCCGGCCCCTCCCTTGTGGAGGGGCCGGGTTGTTTGTGGGATGCTATACTGCGGGCCGTCCATATATCGAGTCCAAAGGAGACTTCCATGAGCAACTTCAAGTACATCCTGTACGACAAGCAGGACGCCGTTGCTGTAATCAGCTTGAACCGCCCGGAGACGAGGAATGCGCAGCATGAGCCTCTGTTGCGGGAGCTGGACCAGGCGTTCTCCCTGGGCGAGAAGGACGATGAGGTGCGGGTGATCGTGCTGCGGGCCAACGGCCCGAGCTTTTCTTCGGGGCACGACATCGGCAGCGCGGAGGCGAAGGAGTACCACAAGGCGCACCCCCTCAAGCCGGGCGCGGAGGGCCGCTACTGGAGCGAGGCGGACAAGTTTCTGGGGCTAACTCGCCGCTGGCGCGACCTGCCCAAGCCGACGATCGCCGCGGTGCAGGGGTGGTGTATCGCGGGCGGGCTGATGCTGGCGTGGCCCTGCGATCTGATAATTGCCGCCGACGACGCCAAGTTCAGCGACCCGGTGGTGCGCATGGGGATCGGGGGGGTGGAGTACTTCGGCCACCCGTGGGAGTTTGGAGCGCGCAAGGCGAAGGAGCTGCTGTTTACCGGGGAGTTCATTGACGCGCAGGAGGCGCACCGGCTGGGGATGGTGAACCGGGTGGTGCCGCGGGCCAAGCTGGATGAGGAGACACTGGCGCTGGCGCGGAAGATCGCGGAGATGCCGCCGTTCGCGCTGGCAATGGCGAAGAAGGCGGTGAACCATACGCTGGACGCGATGGGCCAGCGGGAGGCGATGGAGGCGGTGTTCTCCTGGCACCAGCTGGCGCACGCGCATTCGCAACTGGTGAGCGGCTCGGCGATCATGGGGATGGACGCGCAGAAGATGAAGCAGAAGAGCGGCACGGCGTAGCGTAACGCTTCACCAGGTGAAGGGGATGTACTCCGAATAGGCGTAGCCGCCGCGGAAGAAAATCGAGACATTCAGGCGGGCGCGAGCGCCGTCGTTGAGGGGCAGGCTTTCCAGCCGCGCCTCCGTGGCGTTCCAGGGAAAGACCTGGCTGATCAGCTCTCCCTGGTCGGGGAAGACCAGAACCTTGTACCACATGCCGTCGTGTACGCCGCGCGGGGGCGTCCAGGAGACGGCGAGGGCGTTTTGCCGGCGGCGCCAGGTGACGCCCGCGGGAAAGTCCACGACCTCCGGCGTATAGCTGACGCGCTGCTCCAGCAGCAATCGCTCGCCCTGATAGTAGGCAAAGCGGTACTCGCCAGGTCGCGGCAGGCCGCCTCCTGACGGGCCATAGAGCACCCAGCGCCGGGTGACCTCGCCGGAGTAGGCGTTGATGTTGAAGTCCTTGTTGAGGGGAACGAGCGCGCCGCCAGGCGTGGTCACCACCACCCTGGTCACGTCCCAGAGTAAGCAGGCCTCGAGCTTCTCGAAGGTAGCCGCGCAGTTGGTCTTGTACTCGTAGGTCTGGCCATCGGGGCCGTTGCTGGACCACACTTCAGGGAACACCTGCTGGGCTAGGGTCGGCGTGGGGGTGGGGCGGGGCGGCACGGGGGTGCGGGTTGGGGCGGCAGGAGGCGGCGGCTGTGGCGAAGGAGTGGGTCGCACCACTGTGGCAAGCGCAGGGGCAGCTGGCGCAACAGGAATCGGCGTGTGCAAAGGTGACATAACGTGTGAGGGCGGTATGGCAATGGCGGTGGTGGCTACAGGAGTAGCTGGGGGCGGCGTCAGGTTCGAGGCTGGCAAGGTGATGGCATTGGGGGACGTCGTAACCCCCGCGACGGCTGTTGCATCGGCGGCGATGCCGTCCGGCCCACAGGCAACGGTTGTGAATACCGTCACGCCAAACGCGAGGAGGATGATGGTGCGGCGCATAGGGGCAGTATACGCAGATACGCTGGAGGGGTGCCTGGGGAACGTATCGCTAGGTTCGCCTAATGTATGTTATGTGCGGCTAGGGGATGGCTTGGAGAACGGAGTAGACATAACGTACAAGCAAAAGGAAAGGGTATGGAGGGATGAGCCGAGGTTGGCTATTACTTAGGGATGATATCGAACGTTTCGGCGAGGAGCAGATAGGGTTCGCCGAACTGATCGTCGGAGGCGGCGCTCCAGGGGGAGATGCTGCCGAGGGGCTTGAAGCGCACGCCCCAGTCGCCGCCGTAGACGAGGTAGGAGAGGCCGTCGCCGGAGTCTTCGACAGGGATGGCGTAGGCCGGGCAGGGGGATCCGCCGTCCTTGCTGGACCAGCCGGTGGCCCAGTGGATGACACCCTTGCCGGCCCTGGTATCCAGGCGGAGCTGGGCGACCTGGTAGCGTTCGCCCTTGGTGGAGAAGGCGCGTTCAGGGATGCCGTAACAGTTGTCGTTGGTTTCGACTTCTATGTAGAACTGCATGGGTTGCCTACAAAGTGAGGAGTCTGGGATGAGGGCATCCCCTATCCTAACCTTCCCCCGCGGACGGGGGAAGGAATCATCGCTCACCTAAGGCCAACATGGGTGCGACATTATGTCATCCAGTCTAACGTTATGTCGCCAAACGAAGCAGTTGGCTAGTCGCGGACGCCGAGGATGCCGACGCCGACGCTGAAGGAGCCGGGGCGGCCGCCGAGGTTGTGGATGAGGCCGGTGGTGGCGTTCTTGACCTGTCGAGGCCCGGCCTTGCCCTGGAGCTGCTTGTAGACTTCGTACATCATGCGGATGCCGCTGGCGCCGATGGGGTGGCCGAAGCATTTTAGCCCGCCGTCGGTGTTGACAGGCAGCTCTCCCTCCAGGCTAAAAGTGCCGGAGTCGACGTCGGAGGGGCCGCCGCCGCGCTGGGAGAAGCCGAGGTCTTCATAGATGATCATCTCGGTGATGGTGAAGCAGTCGTGCACTTCGGCCATGCTGATCTGCTTGAGGGGGTCGGTAATGCCGGCCTGCTCGTAGGCCTGGCGCGCGGCGTGGACGGTTTCGGGGAAGCTGATGAAGTTGAAGTCGTCGCGCAGGGTGCCCTGGCGGGCGCCGATGGCGAGGCCCATGCCCTTGACCAGCACGTAGTCCTGGCGCAGGGTGCGGGCGATCTCCGGCGAGGTGATGATGGCCACTGCTGCGCCGTCGCTCACGCCGCAGCAGTCGAACAGGCTGAGGGGCCAGGCGATCATGGGGGCCTTGAGCGCCTGCTCCATGGTGATCTCGCGCTGGAAGTGGGCCTTGGGGTGCAGGCTGCCGTTGTGGTGGTTCTTCACGGCGATCTTGGCCAGCGTTTCGCGGCCCTTATCCGGGCTGATGCCGTAGTGGTGGAAGTAGCGCGTGGCGGCGAGGGCGAACTGCGCGGGCGGCGGCACGGGCGGGTCGACGTTGGTGTTGGGGAGCATGACGCTGGCGCCGAGGCCGGTCCAGCCGGTGTCCTTGAGCTTTTCCACGCCGGCGACCATGACCATATCGTAGGCACCGGAGGCCACGCCGAAGCAGGCGTTACGGAAGGCGTCGGTGGCGGTGGCGCACTGGTTCTCTACGCGGCTGATGGGGATGTACTCCAGCTTGAGGGCGTGGGCGAGGAGCTGGCCGGTGAAGGCGGTGACGTAGGTGCCCAGCCAGGCGGCCTTGATGTCCTTGGCTTCGACACCGGCGTCTTCGAGCGCCTCGTTGGCGGCTTCGACGAGCAGGTCTTCGGGACTTTTGTCCCATCGCTCGCCGAACTTGGTGCAGCCCATGCCGACGATGGCTACTTTATCGCGGATACCGGCCATGATGGGCCTCCTTGGGTTTTCTAGTCTTGACCAATGCTAGTGACATCGGCGCCGAATGCCGGGATGTGGCAACGGATTGCAGACTTCACATCGGCGAGGGCTTGTTCGTAGGTATCGCCCTGGCCGACGACGACGCCTTTCAGTCCGATAGGGTATGCAATGTAGCCGTCAGGGTGTTTCTCCACGACCACCTTGAACCGTCGCATGTTTCGCCCCCTCGTTCTGCTCTAGCTTTGACTGCGGCGCCTGATGAGTTATGTCTACTGCTTGGCCTACACTGCCGGCTCTTTCGCGTTGCGGATAGGGAGTCTAGCAGAAGTAATTCGAGCGTATTCGCTTGCGCCAGTCTTGCGGGGGTGACGGCCCTGCACAACTCTGGTGTAGTAGTGGCTCACGCCTTCCCTTGTACTGCGGGCTTTTCAGCGTTTCGGATAGGCATGCCCTTCCAGAAGTAGTTGTGGATGCCTTCGATGGTGCCGATCTTGCGGAAGGTCATCTCCAGATTCATGCCGATGCGCACCTGGGAGACGACGCGGTCAGTGACCTGGGTGAGCATTCGCCCGCCCCCTTGGAAGTTGAGGATGCCGATGACGGTGGGCACGTCGGGGTTGCCGCCGACGTAGTCCATGGAGTAGGTGTACAGCTCGGCGGGGGTTTCGGCAAGGCGGATGCTGACGCTCTTGTCCTGGGCGCGGCAGAAGGGGCAGATGCGCTGCGGCGGCCAGGCGATGCGCCCGCATTCGCACTTGCCGCCGTAGAGGCGCAGGATGGCGTCGCGGTCTCTCCAAGCAGCTTGAATGGAGATGGGCTGGGGGTTGGGGCGTCGCGCCGCTTCCTTGCCGAGGAGCTGCCGCCATTGGAGCATGGCGTCGTAGTCGGGGATGGTGTCCTTGCTCTCCAGCTGGCCCTTGACGCCGCGGCGGGCCGGTTGCTTGGCGGCGATGGCGGGGGTGGTCATGAACAGCAGGACGTCGGCGCCGTCACCGTAGGCGGCGACGAGGATGCGCTGGCCCGCGCCAAGCTCTTCTAGCGCGCCTGCGAGGAGGAGCAAGGGCATGGCGGTGCCCGTGGCGCCTGCCTTGCCGTAGAGGGGGTCTTGCACTTGGGAGGGTTCGAGGCCCCAGCGGCGGGCCATATCGGCGTGGGCGCGGGCGTTGCCGCTGCTGTAGGCGGCGCGGGAGATGTCCTTGGGGGTGAGACCCTGTTTCTTCAGCGCGGCGTCCACCGCTGCCTTCATAACGCGATGGTAGCCTTCATCGGAGATGAAGCGGTCTTCGCCGGTGTGGACGAAGGGGTCGCCGGTGGGACGCCAGGTGTCCATCATGTGCTCGGAGAGGGAGTGCGCGCCTTGCGCTTCGGCGATGAGGCCGTCCTTGCCGATGAGAATGGCGGCGGCGGCATCGCCGATGGAGCGATCGCTGTCGCTCTTGGGGGGGGCCTGGCGCATGTCAGAGGCGACGACGAGGACGTTGCGAGCGGAGCCGCTCTGGACGGAGTCCAGAGCCACGCGGAGGGCGGAGGCGCCGGCGCGGAGCACGTCGGTCATATCGGTGGTGAAGATGTCGCCGCGGAGGTCGAGCGCGGCGGCGATGGTGGCGGCGCTCTGCTTTTCGCCGTAGGGGGCGGTGGTGGTGGCGAAGATGAGGCCGTCAACGGTGGCGCGGTCCACGCCCTTGAGGCAATCGAGGCCGGCGGCGACGCCCATGGTGAGGCTGTCTTCGTCAAAGTTGGCCACGGCCTTTTCGCCGGGGAAGCCCCAACCCTTGGTGTCCTTGGTGAGACGGTACTTGGGGATGTACGCCCCAAAGGATCGGATGCCGGCCATCGAGACCTCCGCGGGCGGGAATGATGTAAGAGCATAGCACAACAGAAGCAAGCGCGGAGCGCCGCTTTGAAAAGCAAGAGGCCCTCCGGTTACGCCGGAGGGCCTCTTGGAAGCCTTGGGCGAAAGCCCTGGGCTAGTTCTTGTGGATTTGGACGTTACCTCCCGTGAGCGTGCCATTGCCGTTCTGAGGCACGCCGTCCACCCACAGACGGAAGACGTCAGTGCGTCCAGGCTCGCCGTTGTCTTCCACGTAGGCGACGAAGACGCGGCCATCGGTGAGCACGCCGGAGAACCAGCCTTTGGTGCGGTCAGGCGAGACGGCGATGGCGGTCATGGTGTGGGCGTAGAGATTGACGGAGCCGTTTTGGTACTCCAGCTCGCCCTTGACCGCTACGCCATCATCAGACTGGACGTTGAAGCCGCCGCGGCCGTTGTTGCCGAAGCGCAGGACGCCCGCGGTGATCTTGCCCGTTGTGCTGGCGAAGGTGATGGAAACGCTATCGCAGTGCTTGCCGGTGTCATCGTCGCTCACACAGACGGTGATCGTCTGGTTGCCGGGGATGACGTACTGGTGGCTGCCGGTGATGGCGCCGGCAGGCGTGGCCGCGCCGGTCTGATGCGGCGTGCCATCGCCCCAGTCAATGTCGTAGGTCCACTTATCCAGCGTACCAGGGTCAGTGGAGGAGGCGCTGATGCTGACCAGGCTGCCGAAGGGCAGGGTCTGGTCGGCACCGGCGTTCACCACCGGCGCGACGTTGTTGACGGTGGCGGAGGCGGAGGCGTTGCCTACGCCGTTGTCGTCGTCCTTGACCGTCACGCTCACAGGGTAGGTGTCGCCGGGCGTGCCGTTGCCGGGAGACGCGCCAGTCATCGAGGTACTGGTGCATCTTGCTGAATGTCAGCGGCCCACGGAGCAAGAGGGAGGAACTGGATTCCCGCGCCAGCGGGAATGACGACGGCCTAGCGGAACATATCGGTCTCCGGCTTGCGGACGATTTCCAGCGCCGTGCCGTCGGCCGCCGCGCCCTCCGGAGCGCGGTAGCCGCGGACGATGGCGACGGGGATGCGGTCGAGCTTGCCCATGACAGGTTCGGTGGCGGAGGCGAGCTCGTCGGCGATGGCCATGACGGTGACCTTCAGTACGTTGCCCGCAGGGTCGTGGCGGCCGCGGTAGTCTACCAGGGGGGCGATGCCGCTCACGCCGATGGCGATGTTGGTGCAGCCTTCGCGCCAGGGGCGGCCGAAGGTGTCGGAGATGATGACGCTGACGTTATGTCTCGTATGGCGCAGCAGCGCGGCCCGAATCAAGGCGGAGGAGCGGTCGGGATCGGCGGGCAGGAGCGCGGCGGTGTCGGTCTCCTCCAGGTTGGAGAGGTCGATGCCGGCGTTGGCGCAGACGAAGCCGTGCAGCGTCTCCGTGATGATGACGCCGCGCTCCATGCGCACGATGCGGCGGCTTTCCCGCAGCACCAGCTCCACCAGGCGGGCGTCTTTCTGAAACTCCCCGGCGATCTTTTCCGCGAAAGGCGAGGCGGTGACGCTTGCTAGAGGAATAACGCGCCCCTCTGCTTTGGAGACGATCTTCTGGGTGATGACGACGACGTCCCCGGTGGCGAGCGGGGTGCCTTGCGTCTGCGCCGCGCCGGCGATCATCACGGCGAGGTCGTCGCCAGGGCGCACCTCGGGGAGGCCGGTGACGCCGATGATGCGCAGCTCAGGGGGTGAAATGGGGCGCCTGCCTGACGTCATCCGCTTATCCGTGGCATATGGTGAAGACTCCCCCTCACCCCAGCCCTCTCCCTCCAGGGGAGAGGGTGTCAGGGCAGGTTACCAGGCTAGACGCCGACGATCTTGATGGCGGCGTGGGTCTTGTAGATGCGGTTGATGGTGAGGATGAGCGCGGTCATGTCTTCGATGAAGCGGGCGCTGTGCAGGCCGCCGCCGTCTATGCCGCGCACGCCGGCGATCTTGCCCGCAAGAGCGATCACCACGCGCTTGGCCTCGGCGTCGTCGGCGCAGACGACGACGTCGGCGTCCACGGGGAGGTCAGGCTGCATGAGAGTGTGGGCGCTGAGGTTGTGGAACGCGGCGACGACGCGCGCCTGGGGGAGCACGGCCTGGGCCTGCTGGGCGGCGGAGCCTTCAGGGACGATGTGCGCGCCGAACTTTCCCTTCTCTACATGCAGCGGCACCACGGTGTCCACCACGATCTTTGTGCCGATCTGCGCGCGCACCGCCTCCAGGGACTCTTTCTGTCCTGCGTAGGGGACGGTGATCATGACGATGTCCGCGTGGGCGACGGCTTCGGCGTTGACGGCGCCGCGGGCATTGGCCGTGGGCACGGCGGCGCGGATCTTTTGCGCGGCCTCTTCGGCGCGTTCGGCGCTGCGTGAGCCGATGATGACGGCGTCGCCGGCTTTGGCGAAGCGGATGGCGAGGCCGAGGCCCTCGGGGCCGGTGCCGCCGAGGAAGGCGATGGTGTGGTGCGTGGGCATGGGCGCTCCAGGGGCAGTTTTAAGATGCAGCGCGGCATATGGTACACGGGTGAGCGTGCGGGTGTCCACGATGGGGGGGTGCTGCCGCTCATCGTTGGCAATCCTCGTTGCTCCCACCCGCCCTCCCAGAGATGTTGAGTGAAGGGACAGGGGCACATCCCCTGTCCCCTTGCCAAAGATGGGCTTCGCCCCTCTCT
>SHYB01000010.1 GCA_009693015.1 Dehalococcoidia bacterium | reverse complement strand
CGATAAAAATGTGGGTTGCCTTTTTTCGAGTTTGTTCAGAATTTGAATTTCTAATTGTCCAAATGAAAAATTGTAAGGACACAAGTGTCGTCAGTCCAAAAGTCATTGAAATATATACCGGTAATTTGTCTATCATTTTTCTGTTCGTTGAGCGATCTCACGACGCTGGTGCGGGGTCGAGGCTATTGGGTCAACGTGCGGAGCGGGACGATGCTGATTGCCGGGGGGAATCAGTACCAGCTTTCGGCGGGGTGGAACCTGTGATTGGCTGGCTGGGGTGACGCGCGGCGTTACGCTGCGCGCTCAAGGAGAACGACCTGGGGTTCCGGCGGCAGCGTGCTTTTGGTGAGGCTGAGCTTCGCGGTAGGACCGGTGGATGGCATGGCCAGTTCCTTGAGGAAGCGCGCTGCGAGGTCGCCGGGCTTGGGGTCGAGGAGGAGGGGCACGATGACGCGAGGCTCAATGAGGCGAACCGTTTCTGCTGCGCCGGCGATGGGCATGCCTCCTTCGCCTATGGCGAGAAGAAGGATATCCACGGGGCCGATGGCTGCGGCCTGTTCCGCTGACGGCGCGGCAACCAACTCGCCGAGGTGGCAAACGCGGAGGCCGTCAGCAGGGAAGCGATAGACAATGTTGGGCTCGCGCGGGGCGCCCTGGGTGGGTTCGCGGAATGTCTTGATGCCAGAGAACATGATGCCGCCGATTTCGAATTCCCCGGGGTTGCGCAGGGCCTTGCGCTTGGCGGGAGCGTAGCTCAGGGCTGGGGCAAAGGCTGCGCCGCTCAATAAGATGACGTCCGCGGCGGGGAGGCGCGGCGCCTTGCCCGCGGGCGCTGCCGGCGGGTTGGTGAGGATGGCGAGGTCGCCGCCTTTGATGAAGCAGCAGGAACCGCCATACCACGCAAGTTCCATGAGTTACCGGGCCTGCTTCCTGCGATCTACGATGGCCCAGAGGCCAGTGGCGACGAGGGATGCGGCCATGAGTTTGACGAGATCGCCAGCCATGAAAGGGTACATGGCGCTCTTGAAGAGTTCACCTTCCTTGGGCCAGCCGAAGTCCTTGTAGTGAAGCCAGAGGAGAGCCGGCAGGTAAATCAAGAGATTGCCAAGGAGCATAGCCCAGAGGCCCTTGCTGCGGACCCAGCCGCGCTGGGAGAGGAATCCGACAAATGCCGAGGCGCCGATGAAGCCTATGATGTAGCCTGCGGTGATGCCGCCGGAAAGGAAGGCCCAGCCGTTGGCGCCCTTGGCGAAGGCAGGGACGCCGGCCATGCCGAGGAAGTACCAGATAAGAATACTGACGAGGCCCCAGCGGAAGCCCAGGATGCCGCCGGTGAGCAGCACGGCGCCGGTCTGGAGGGTGATGGGAACAGGATTGCCGGGGAGAAAGAAATAGGCTCGGCTGGCCCCCATGAGGAGACCAACGAAGGCGAGCGAGACAAGCACCTTGCCGAGAAATGGGAGCGATGGGGCAAGGCTTTCCAGGAGCGAGGGCTGGTAGGGGCCAATGAGCTCAACGGGACGGGCAAACCACGGTCGCGCGGGGGACCTGGCGACGTGCTGCATATGGACTCTCCTTTGACTGTCAGGGATAGGCGCGCCAAGTATAGCAACGGGTGCGAGACGGGAGCAACCCTTGACACTGACAGAAGGTGCGTGCTAGGTTTTCGCCACAGGGGACGCTTGCGAAACCAACGCGCGGCGCGCCTTTGCGGATTGTCTCTATGCTCAATGTGCGGCAGGATACCGTTCTTCGAACCATCGTGGGTGAATACGTGTCCCACGCTACACCCGTGCCGTCGCAGACGCTGGCGCGGCAGAAGGGGCTGCATCTAAGCTCTGCTTCGATCCGCAATGTGATGGCGGAGCTTGCCGAGGGGGGCTATATCCATCGCCCGCACATCTCTTCCGGCGGCATCCCTTCTGATAAGGGGTACCGCTATTATGTAGAATCGCTGCCGGCGGAAGCGAAGCTTGGGGAAGATGAGTCGGCGTGGGTGCGCCATCGGGTGGCCGAGGTGACGGAGGCGGTGGACATGTGGACAAGGCTGGCAGCCGAGCTGCTTGCCGGCCTGGTGGGCAACGCGGCGGTGGTGTCCACGCCACGCACGCAGACGGCGCGGCTCAAGAGGGTGGAGCTGGTGTTGCTCCAGGAAACGCTGGCGCTGCTGGTGCTGATTTTTCGAGAGGCCAAGACGCGGCAACGCATTCTGCACTTGCCCGATCCAGCATCGCAAGAGACGCTGACCACGGTGGCGAACAAGCTGAGCGCGACGTATGGCGGCTCGACGCTGTATGGCATAGATACGGCGGTGGAGGGGGCGACGGCGCTGGAGCGCCAAGTGCTGGAGGCAGCGCGCGATACGTTCGCCACGGAGGATGTGGGCCGGCTGGAGGACCCGGAGGTCACGGGGGTGAGGCACCTGCTGGGCCAGCCGGAGTTTGCGCAGAGTGGCGGCCTGCGGGCGGTGCTGGACGTACTGGAGGACCGGCACAGCTTGAACGGAGTGCTGTCCGGCATCATCGGGCCGCTGCCGGAGCGCGTCGTGATCGGCGCGGAGCATGAGTCGGACGACATGCAGCGATGCAGCGTTGTGGTTGCCCGCTACGGTCACCAGGATGGCGTGAACGGGTACCTGGCGGTGGTGGGGCCGACGCGAATGGACTACCCACGGGCCATTGCCTCTGTGCGGCTGTTGTCGCAGGCGATGACTGAGCTGGTGGCGGACCTGAGGTAGCCGGCCTGCCCTGGGCCGTCGAGTTCGTCTAAGAAATCTTGACAGCGTGGTGTGTCGCATCCGCAGGATATGCGGCAGCGACGCAGGATAGCGAGAGGCGTATGGTCAGCAATCAGCAGGAGATGCGTGACGAGGCGGAGGGCGCTGTGGCTTTCCCTTCGACGGGGGAGGCAGCGCGGGCGGCGATCGGGGAGCAGACGGCCAGGGCGGAGCAGTATCTGGCGAGCTGGCAGCGGGCGCAGGCGGACCTGGCGAACTTTCGCAAGAAGACGGAGCAGGAGCGCCAGGAGCTGGCGGCATATGCCAGCGCGGCGCTCCTGACCAGCCTGCTGCCTGTGCTGGATGATCTGCATCGCGCCCTGGAGACCATGGACCTGGCGCTGGCGGGGCAGACGTGGGGTGAGGGGTTGAAGCTGGTGCACCGCAAGTTTCTCACGGCGCTGGAAGCGCAGGGGCTGATCGACATCGCGGCGGCGGCAGGCCAGCATTTTCAGCCGGCGGTGCATGAGGCCGTGGCCCACGTGCCCGGTGCGGAAGGGGTGATCATCGCGGTGTTGCAGCGGGGGTATCGCCTGCGCGACCGTGTACTGCGCCCGGCCATGGTGACGATTGGCGGCGGGGCGCCCGCGCCGGGGAGCGGGGGTTGACGGCAAGGAGCGCGCGGGCTGGGGCACTGGCCTTGGTGCTGTCGCTCGCGGTGTTGGTAACAATCGGTGGCTGCGGCGCATCGAAGCCGAGCGTGCGCGGGGTCATCGTGGGCGTGCAGGCGGCGTCGCTGGTGGAGTGGGAGACGATGACGATTCGCACGGCGGGCGGCGAGGAGAAGACGTTCCGGCGCGGCGCGGGGATTGACCTGGCGCGGTGGCGTGCGGCGCATCTCCGCGAGCACATGACCGAGGGAGCGGCGATTACTGTTGTCTACGAGCAGGCGGGGGATGTGCTGACGGCGGTGGAGATCAGGGACTAGCGGCCTGCGAGCATGGCCTGGATGGACTGCTGCAGCTCGTATTCCGGGGCAAAGCCCTCGAACCTCTCGTAGACCGCGCCTTGTGCGGTGACAAGGAACGCCCACGGGTCGGTGGGGAGACGCCACTCCACGACGGTCTGGCGCAGGCGCTGCGTTCCTTGGCCCTGGATCAGGAGGTCGGGGCGGTCGAAGATTTCGATGTGGATGAAGTTCATCTGCGCCGCGTAGTGGGCCTTGATGCGCTGCACGGCCTCCATCTGGGGGCCGCAGGTGCGGCTTTGGCAGAAGGCAGGCGTGGAGAAGACGACAAGCAGCGGCTTTTGCTGGGCGAGGGCATTGGCAATGGTGAGCCGGTAGAGGTCGGGATCGCCGGGAGGGCGCTGCGAGGTGAGCTGCTCGATGGGCGTGGCGTCGATGGTCTGATTGACGCTGGCGGGCGCGGGCTGGCCGGGGAAGGGAACGTCTGGGTTAGCCTTGACACGGAAGCCGGCGCGCTTGACGACGGGCGCGGCGCCGGGTTTGGAGAGGGTGGCCTCTGCCTCCCAGCCGCCGGTGTGATCAAGATTGACGCGAGCGGCGTAGAGAGCCTGGGGCGCGTCAGGCGCGTCGCCAAGGTAGAGAGCGGAAGACTCGCCGCGCGCAGTGCTCGGAGTGGCGCTGTCCAGGGCGAAGAAGCGGATGAGGACGGTGGCCTTGCCCAGCGGCGTGCCGTCGCGGGTGAAGATGCCCAGGAGCAGGCGATTTGGGCCGAGGGCGATGTCCGAGCTGCCCACGCGAACGTCGAATGCGTCCAAGGAGGGGACCGCCGGCGCAGGGGTCGGGGAGGTGCTGCCGCAGGCGGCAATGACGATGGCGGCGATGAGCGAAAGCGCGGCGAGGGTGCGGCGCACGGGGTGCTCCATATGCAGGGAATCTCCTGGAAGTATAACGCGCGGTGAGCAGGCGCGGATGCCTGGGCGGGGAGCGGCGTGCGTATAATGATGCGTCCCCGATTTTTTCCGCAAAGGATGGCGCGTGACCTCTGTGACGTTTGATGAGCTGCTGTCCCGTGTGCAGCGCCCAGGGCGCTACGTCAACGGTGAATGGAATGCGGTGCATAAGGACCGCGGCGCCGTGAGTCTGGCGGTGGCGCTGTGCGTGCCGGAGAGCTATGAGGCGGGCATGTGCAGCCTGGAGTTGCAGGCGCTGTACCGAGTGGTGAATTCCCGAGAGCGTTGGCTGGCGGAGCGGGCGTTCGCGCCGTGGCCGGACATGGCGGCGGCGCTGCGTGAGTCGCAGTTGTCGCTGACGACGCTGGAGGGACGGCAGGCCGTTGCGGCATGCGACGCGGTGGTGTTCGTGGTGCGGGACGCGCTGCACTTTCCCGCGGTGCTGGAGATGCTCGACCTGGGCGGCTTGCCCGTGGAGGCCGCGCGACGGGACGCAGGCGCACCGCCGGTGATTCTGGTGGGGAGAGAGATCGCGAACTGGGAGCCGCTGGCGAACTTTGCCGATGTGTGTGTTGCGGGGGATGCAGAGGTTGCGGTACCACGGCTCTTGGATCTGCTGGAGCAGCGGAAGGGCCGGCGTGAGGAGTTTCTCGCGCGGGCAGCGAAGGTCGCGGGAGTGTATGTGCCGTCGTTGTATGCCAGCCGTGGCGGGGGACGGCCCAGGTCACGGTGCAAGCAGGCGCCGGATGTGGTGACGCGGCAGGCCGTGCCGCTGGGAGCGGTGGTGACGAACCCCGTTGTGCCAACGATTGAGGTGGGAGAGGACTACGGCGTGGTGGAACTGGGTCGCGGCTGCCCGGGCGATTGCCCAGCGTGCGTGGCAGGCACGCCGTGCCCGACGCTGCGGGTGCGGGTTACGGCGGAGGTGGTGGAGGCGATCGAAGGGATGATCGCTGCGTGCGGGTACCGGGAGATTGCGCTGGCGATGCCGCCCGGGGGAGGGCACGCGGCGGCGCTGGATGTGGCGCGGGCGATGCGCGGACGTCATGCGCCGGAAGACCTGGTGCTGTATCCGCCGCCGCTGGACTTGGACCGGCTGTTGCGTGGCGAGCACGTCTCGGCTGGAGCGGAAGTCGCGGCGACGGCGGAGGCGGTGTTGCGGATGGGTGCGCCGTCACTGAGGTTCACGGTGACACTGGGTGCGCCGGGGCAGGACGGAGCAACGCCGGACAGGGTGGCGGACCTGGTGTATGAGGCGCAGCAGGCGGGACAGCGTGTGCTGGGGAGACGGCCCAAGCTGCGCGTTGATATTCGGTACTTCGTTCCCCGGCCGGGTTCGGCATTTGAGGATGCGCCGCAGCCTGCGGTGACGGCGCTGGCGGCGCTGGGGGAACAGTTGCAGAAGCGCCTGCGCAAGATGGGGGTGTATGTGGCGGGGCCGGCGCCGGAGGCGAGCATGGTGCGCGCTGTGCTGGGGCGGGGCGGCCGGGACATGAGCGCGGCGGTGCTCGCGGCCTGGCAGGCGGGGGCGGCGGTTGAGGGGTGGGGCCACGCGTTCGACGTGACGCGATGGCAGGCGGTGCTGGAGCACGCTGGAGCGGATGTGCCGGGGCCGGCAAGCGCCGCGGGGGCTGAAGCGCCGTGGGCGGTGTTTGGCGATGCCCCAAGCGACGTCCCCGCGGCGTACCCGGCGCGGTGCAAGGAAGAGCCGTGCCCGGTGTGTCAGACGCTGGGGGACGGCGCGGCGGCGCGGTAGACGCCTCGTCCGTCGGCGCGGCAATTGTCTGTGAAGCGCAGCGGCAGGACGCGTTTGCCTGTCTTTTGCTCTCACACATAGCATGCTGGCTATCTACTAGATATAGGGCCTGGTGAGAGTAGGTACACTAGAAATTGGGGATAGCTATGGAGTAGCTATTGCGTTCTGTGCGCCGCTGCGTTAGCATGTCCCTAGCAAACATGCGGGAGGCGGACAGCGTCTCCCAGGTTCACGGACGGAGGGAGTGCATATGGTCACCAAGGTAGACAAGTCAGCATTCGATCTCTTGGGCAAGCGGTGGTCTGCGCTCATCATCCAGGATTTGATCGGGGGGCCGCGCCGCTTTCGAGAGTTGCTCACCCACGTGGGCAGGATCAATGACAAGGTGCTTTCCCAGCGCTTGAAGGAGTTGGACGAGCGCGGTATCGTGGTGCGCTCTGTCTACGCCGAGGTGCCGGTGCGGGTGGAGTACACGCTGACGGATAAGGGCAGAAGCCTGGCGAAGGTGATCCGCGAGATGGAGCAGTGGGATGTCAACTGGAGCGGCGGCGCGCCGCGCAGGCCGCATGCGGATGAAGCGGCGCCCGCCGCTCCCGCGCCAGCGGCACCAGTCGTTGAGGCGATGCGCCAAGCAGAGACGATGGCTGCACCGGCGGCGGAGACGCATCCTGCTGCCGATCGGGAGCAGCGCGGGTTCTGGCGGCGTCTAGGGTTGTGACGCTTTCTCCCCGTGTGCTATTCTGACGATAGCGCACGTGGAGTACTCTGTTGGACTTCCTAGGAATCGGTCCCCTTGAACTGCTGCTTGTCATCGTCGTCTTCCTGCTGGTCATGGGGCCGGACAAGGTGCCGGGGATGGCGAAGAAGATAGGTGCGCTGGTGGGCCAGGCGCGGCAGGCGGTCACCGAGGCCAAGGACGCGATGATCGTGGAGGTGGACGACATTCCCTCCTGGAACGCCGCACCCGAGGCCAAAAAGGAAGCGGCTTCCCCCGACGTCTCCACGCCGGTGCAGGTGTCAGCGGAAGCGGTTCCCGCACTGGCCGCCATCGCGGCGGAACCGCATGCCAACCGGCCGATGCACGGCTAACGCGCTGGCATGGCCGATAACCCGCAGCCGCTCCGGCATCATCTCGCTGAACTGCGCCGCCGCCTGTTCGTGTCATTCGTGGCGCTGGTGGGCGGGCTGATCGCGGCGTTTGTCTTTCGGGAGTACATTTTTGATGTGCTGACGCGACCTCTGGGGGACCGCGAGCTGTACGTGTACACGCTGACGGGGTCCATCGGCCCGGCGATGAAGGTGGCGCTGCTGGGCGGCATCATCATGGCGCTGCCGGTGTTCGTGTACCAGATTATCGGGTTCATGGCGCCGGCGCTCTCGCCGGGGGAGCGCCGGTTTCTCAACTGGCTGATCCCAGGGGTGGTGCTGGCGTTCTGCGGCGGCGTGGCGTTCGCCTATTTTGTGTTGCTGCCGCCCATCGTGACCTTCTTGCTGGAGTTCGGGTCGGAGATAGCGATCATCCAGCCCAGCCTGGAGAGCTACATCAATACGGTGACGGCGCTGATGTTCTGGATGGGCGTGGCCTTCGAGACGCCGTTCGTGATGTATCTGCTGTCGGCCATCGGCATCACCAGTCCGGAGATGTACTCCAAGTTCCGCCGCCCGTGGATCGTGGTGTCGGTGGTGCTGGGGGCGGTGATCACGCCGACGTTCGATCCGGTGAATCAGGCGATGGTGGCGGCGCCGTTCCTGGTGCTGTACGAGGTGGGGATCTTGATATCGAGGTTCGCGCGACGCGGGAAGCGCAAACGGGCGAGGAGGTAGTCGCAAGGGGGCACTGAGCAAGAGGCCGGCGGCGGTCTAAGAACAGTGTGCGGGCAGGGACGCCTGAGCGAAGCGACGCATCGCCGTGGCATGCGGTTCGGTGCGCATAAGCGCCAGCATGGATGCCTTATCGCGCCACACGGTATAGGTGTAGAACCGCTTGCGCAGGAAGTCTGCCCGTATGTTTCCGCTGACCAGCCCCGGCGACGCTTGCATCTGTTCCCTGACCTTCATTGAGAGTCGCACAAAGGCCATCACGTGGCGCCACCGGCGCACCGGCAGCACCGACGCTACGCACACGTATTGCGGTGATGCGCTACTGGGTTCTGTCATCGTCATGCCACTTGCACCTCGCTGCGCCCTACGAGCTCGCCCACGCGCAGCACCAGCTCGTCGGTGCAGGCGATGGCAACCTCGGGCAGATCTAGCTCCATGGACGCATTGCCGGAGCGCACCAGGAGATGCACGCGCTGTTCTCCGGGGTACTCTTTCAGCAGCGCCACGATGCGCCGCAATCGCGATAGATCGGCGTCCTCATCCGGCGTCTCGCGCAGGCTGATCCACATCGCCCCGCCCACCACCTTCGCCGGCGCCCTAGGCGGCGCAACTGGAGCAACCACTCGTGGCTTTTCTGTATAGCCGTTGCGCCCGTTCGAGCCGCCGTTGTGCTCCGCGCTGTTCCCATTCGCCGCACGCTGCGCCGGTGCGATCTTGTGCGCCGCGGGCACATATTCCACAGGCGGCGCCGGCAGATCGTCCACGCCCGGCGGCGGCGCGTCGTCATACGATATCGTTGCTGACGCAAGCATCTCTGCGGGGACTGGCGAGGCCGCGCCGGCACGCGCGGCCTCGCCAGTCCACTCCTCCAGGCGCGACGCCGCGTTGCACACCACGGACGCCTGGTCCTTGAAGACCTTGACCCTCCCCGTCACCACCACCATTGTCCCCTGCTGCCACAGCGCGATCGTCGTCTCATACGCGCCGGGCCACACCGTGACCTCCGTGCTGCCGCGCAGGTCCTCCAGCGCCACCACGGCGTAGGTGCGCTGATCCTTGTTCGTCTGGCGCGTGCGCACCGACGCTACCTGGCCCGCCACCGTCACCCTCTGCCCATCCATCTCCGCCGTGATTGCGCTGCACGGGGTGATGTCGTCGCCCAAGCGGGCCAGCGCCTGCGCCAGCGGGTGATCGTCGAGATACGCGCCGAGAAACTCTTTCTGCCACGCCAGGCGCTCCGCCGCGGGAACATCGCCCCCTTCAATGGCGATCGCCGGTATGGGCACCGGCACGCTTTCGCCGAACAGGTCGAACATCGTGGACTGGCCCGTCTCCCGCAGCTGCGCCTGCTGCGCGGCAATGGACAGAATGCGGTCTACGCCGGCCAGCAATCCGCCGCGCGGTCCCAACGAGTCCAGCGCCCCCACCTTGACCAGCGTCTCCAGCGTGCGCCGGTTAAAGCCCTTGAGGGGCGCGCGGCGGCAGAAATCCTCGACATTCGCATACGCCCCATGGGCGCGCCGCTCCTCCACGATGGGCTTCACCGCCGCGCCGCCCACGCCCTTCACCGCCGCCAGGCTGAAGCGTATCGCCTGCTGCCCATTCGCCTGCGTTTCGAAAGAAAAATCGACGTCTGCCTGGTTCACGTCCGGCGGCAGCACGGCTATTCTCATGTTGCGGCATTCCGACACCGCCACGGCGATACGGTCGGTAGAGTCCTGGTGGCACGTCATCAGCGCCGCCATGAACTCCACGGGGTAGTTGGCCTTGAAATATGCTGTCCAATAGGCCACCAGGGCGTAGCTCACGCTGTGCGCCTTGTTGAAGGCGTACCCCGCGAACGGCTCGATGAGGTCCCACACCCGTGCCGCCATCTCTGCGGTGAACCCCTTTGTCGTTGCGCCCGCAAGGAAGCCGCCCTTCTCCTTCTGCATCAGCATGGCGTCTTTCTTGCCCATCGCCTTGCGCACAATGTCCGCCTGCCCCAGGCTGTACCCCGCAAACTGTTGCAGAATCAGCAGCACCTGGTCCTGGTACACGATGACCCCGTACGTCTCCTGCAAAATGTCCTTCAGGATGGGGTGCGGGTACGTCACCTCGCGGCGCCCATGCTTCGCCTCGATGAACGTGGGGATATGCTCCAGCGGCCCCGGGCGGTACAGCGCGATCATCGCCGAGAGATCGCCCAGCGTGGTGGGGCGCAGTTCCTTGATGTACCGCCGCATGCCCGAGCTTTCCAGCTGGAACAGGCCGGCTGTGTCGCCGCTGGTGAGCAGCTTGAACGTCGCGGGGTCGTCCAGCGGAACCTTGGCCAAGTCTACAGTCTCCCCCCTGTTGGTCGCGATAAACCGCACCGTCTTGCTGAGGATTGAAAGGTTGATCAGCCCCAGAAAATCCATCTTCAGCAGGCCCAGCTTGGCGATGGCCCCCATGGGGAACTGCGTCACCGCGATCCCCATGCCGCCCTCACGCGTGGAGCGCAGCAGCGGCACGTAGTTCACCAGCGGCTCGTCGGAGATCACCACCCCCGCGGCGTGCGTGCTGGCGTTCCGCACCGTCCCTTCCAGCTTGCGGCTCGTCTCCACCAGCGCCCGCAACGCCGGCGTGGACTCGCCGATCTGCTTGAACTCCGGCAGCATCTGCAGCGCATCGCTGATCGTCCACGCCTTGATCTCCCCCTTGTCGGCCTTGCGATAGCCCACGGGGATGACCTTGGCCAAGCGGTCCACGTCGGCCGCGGCCACGCCCAGAGCGCGCCCCGTATCGCGCAGCGCCGCCTTGGCCCCCAGCGTGCCGAACGTGATGATCTGCGCCACGCGGTCTGCGCCGTACCGCCGCACCACGTACTCGATCACCTCGTCGCGCCGGTCGTCCTGGAAATCCATGTCAATGTCCGGCATCTCCTTGCGCTCGATGTTGAGAAAGCGCTCGAAGACCAGCCGGTATTTGAGAGGGTCTACGTCGGTAATGAACAGGCAGTACAGGACCAGGCTCGCCGCCGCGCTGCCGCGCACCCCAAAATAGATGCCCCGCTCCCGCGTGAACTTGGATATGTCCCAGATGACGAGGAAGTAATCGGAGAAGCGCGTCTTGTGGATGACGTCCAGCTCATACTCCAGGCGGCGGCGCAGCTCATCCGACACATGCGGAAAGCGGCGGCGCAGACCTTCCTCGCACAAGTCGCGCAAATAGGCATCCGCCGTCTTGCCGTCCGGCACGGGGTATCGCGGCAAGTGCGGCTTGGCGAAGTCAATCGTCACGTCGCAGCCGTCGGCGATGCGCCGCGTGCTGGCGATGGCCTCCGGCAGATCGGCGAAGCGCGCCTCCATTTCCGCCGTGCTCCGTAGGAAATACGATGGCGCCGACATCTTCAGCCGGTCTTTTTGATCCTGCGTGGTGTTCGTCTGGATGCACAGCAGCACGTCCTGGATCTCATGCTCATGCTGATGCACATAGTGCACGTCGTTGGTCGCTACCGGGGGTATGCCCATGTCGCGGCTCAGCGTCAGCAGATGCTTGTTGACCTCATCCAGCTCCGGCAGGTTCTCATGGTGCTGCATCTCCATGTAGAACCCCCCCATCGTCTCCTTGAACCACGCCGCGGACTCGCGGGCGTCTTGCATGCGGCCCGCCTGGACCAGCCGCGGAATCTCCCCGTTGAGGCAGCCGGAGAAAGCGATCACGCCATCGCTATGCTGCGCCAGCAGCTCCTTATCAATCCGCGGCTTGTAGTAGAACCCCTCCAACTGCGCCTTGGTGGCGAGCTGCAAGAGGTTGCGATAGCCCTCATTATTCTTCGCCAGCAGCGTGATGTGGTACGGCTGCTTGGATGCCGCGGTGCGATCGTGCCTGCTCCCCTGTGCCAGGTAGGCTTCGATGCCGATCACCGGCTTGATGTCCGCCGCCCGCGCGGTGCGATAGAAATCAATCACCGCATGCAACACGCCGTGGTCGGTCAGCCCAATGGTGTCCATGCCCAGTTCCTTGGCACGCTCCACCAGCTGCTCCACCTGGCACAGGCCGTCGAGCATGCTGTACTCGGTGTGCACGTGCAGATGGGTGAACGGGGCGTGTGTGGTCATGGCATCCGCTTCATGGAATCGTGCAGGTCATGTACGGACGCATCGCGCGCGAGCCGCAGCGGTATTCTACATCGCAGCGCGGGGTGCGGCTAGGCAAGACTTGCTTGGACAGTGCGGCGCGAGCGTATCGCGCAAGCCCCGCAAAATACTCGTGCGCCGCAAGCGCGGAGTTTAGCGTTGGCCGGCCGCGCCGCGCCGCAGGCCCCATTTCTGTTTGACACCTGGCAGCCTCTCCCCATATACTGGATACGTTTTCCAAGGAGAGCCATGCCAAAACGCACGAACCAACCCCGGGCCCGTCGCAGACTGCGCGTGCACGGGTTCCGCGCACGAATGCAGACCCGCGGCGGTCGCCTGGTGCTCAAGCGCCGGCGCCTTAAGGGTCGCACGCGCCTCACCGTCTAAATGGCGGCAGGCGCGTGAGGACATGGACAGCCACGATCGCCTGACGCGGCGCAGCGAGTTCACAGCAGTCCAGGCAAGCAACCTTCGGTGGGCCAACGGCCTCCTCAGCCTGCGAGGCCTGCCGAATCAACGAGAAAAGACCCGCATCGGCCTCCTCGTGAGCAAGCGAGTGGGCACGGCGGTAATCAGGAACCGGGCCAAGCGGCGCTTGCGGGAAATCCTCCGCATGGAGCCGGTTCCGCTAGGGTGGGACATGGTGTTTTCGGCTCGGCCAGGGGTAGCCCAGGCCGGTTTTGCGGAGCTGCAGCACGCCGTGCGGGAGCTTGTGCGGCGCGTTCGCTTGCCCGCCCCTCGCGCCGCCGCCGGCCCCGCAGCAGGAAGCGCTCCCACGGCGGGAACTGCAAGATGAAGACCGTCGCCGTGCTCGCCCTTCGCGCCTATCGCGTGACCTTGTGGCCGCTTACCTTTGCCTCCTGCCGCTACTACCCCACCTGCTCCCGCTATAGCGAAGAGGCCATCCACAAGCACGGCTTCCTCAAAGGCGCCTGGCTCACCTGCAAACGCCTGGCCCGCTGCCGCCCCTTCGGCGGCTGCGGCTACGACCCCGTTCCGTGAACGCCTTGGCAAACCACATACACCATACTCATTCGCTCCGCGCCGGCATCGTCCGGCGGTGGCCCGTCCTCCTGCTCGGCGTCCTCGCCGCCTTGATGCTCTCCTCCTGCACCGGCGGCGCCGTCGCCCCGCAGCTCGGCTGGTCCGGGCCGCAGGTGGACGATACCGCCGTGTACATCGGCACACGCAACGGCGAGTTCGTCGCCATACCTAACACTCGCTTTCTCAAAGCCGACTCCATCAGCATCAAGGAGAAAGATCTCTTTATCCCTGCCGACTGCGAAGGCCTGCTCCCCTCAGCCCTGCGCGATCGCACCTGCGTGCTGTGGCGCTTCCCCGCCGAGAAGAAGGAGAAGGAAGTCACCGCCACCTACAGCGACGGCGTCCTTCGGGATGGCCGCCTCTACGTCGCCCTCAACCGCGTGGCAGACACCAGCAAGCGCAACAGCAAGGCCACCGGTTTCGTCTACGCCCTCAACGCCAAGGACGGGGCCGAAATCTGGGATTTCCCCACTGCGGGTCAGATATTCGGCAGCCCCGCCGTCCAGGGCGACCGCGTCTACGTTGCCGACGATAAAGGCATCGTGTATGCCTTCGAGACGCCGACCGGCGAGCGCGTGTGGGAGCGCCAGGTTTCCCACCAGAAGTTCTGGTCTACCCCCACGGTGGCCGATGGCGTGGTCTACATCGGCGGCATGGACAAGCGCCTGTACGCCCTCGACTCCGCCACCGGCAGCCCCGTCTGGCCCGCGCCGTTCCAGGCTGACGGCGCCATCGCCTCCAAGCCTCTCGTCGCCGGGGACATGATCTACGTCGGCGCGTTCGATCGCACCGTCCACGCCGTGGACCGCGCCACCGGCAAGGAACGCGCCTCCTTTTCGGCGGACCAATGGGTGTGGAACGACGCCGTCGTCAAGGGCGAAGCCATCTACGTCGCCTCCCTCAGCGGCACCATCTACGCCCTCCGCGCCAGCGATCTGACCGAGCTGTGGCGCTTCCCCACCAAAGGGACAGAGGCTCTTACCGGCCCTATCCGCTCCACCCTCCTCATCTCCGGCGACGACCTCTTCGCCGCCACACGCAAGGGCCACATCCTCGCCCTTGCCCTCAAGGATGGCGCGCCTGACCGCCGCCGCGATCCCGCCGACTTGGACGCCCAGGTGCTCTCTTCTCTCTCCATCTCCGGCAGCAAGCTCTACGTCAGTGATATGGACCAGCGTTTGCACCAGATTGAGGTCAGGCAATAGTGGAAGCATTTAGCCTTATCTGGAATGAAGGCGTCACCCGGCCCATGGCCAACGGGCTGGTGTTCTTCTACGCCATCCTGGGCAGCAACTTCGGCCTCTCCATCATCTTCTTCACCCTCGTCACCCGCGTGCTGCTCTACCCCCTCACCATAAAGCAGCTCCGCTCCACCCGCGCCATGATGGCGATGCAGCCGCGGATGAAAGAGCTTCAGGCAAAGTACAAGGACGATAAGGCGTCGCAAAGCCGCGAAATGATGAAGCTGTATAAGGAGGCCGGCGTCAACCCCTTGGGATGCCTCGGCCCCATGATCATCCAGCTTCCCATCTGGATAGGCCTCTACTCCGCGCTACGCTCCGTCCTTGCCGATACGCCGGAGGGACTCGTCAGCCTCTCGCAAAAGCTGTACTCCTGGCTCCCCTTCGTCAACGAATCCATCCCCATTAACAATCACTTCCTCTGGATGGACCTGGGCCGCCCGGACTCTGCGCCCCTCACCATGATGATCATGCCCATCCTGGTCGGCGCGTCCATGTGGGTCGTCCAGAAAATGTCCACCGTCCCCAGCACAGACCCCAAGCAGCGGCAGCAGACGCAGTTGATGAACTGGATGTTTCCTCTGATCTTCGGGTTCTGGACCCTCAGCTTCCCCAGCGGGCTGGCGCTGTACTGGGTGGTTTCCAACATCGTCAGCATCGGGTTACAGTACCGCGCTACCGGTTGGGGCATGCTCTTCACCAAAGCTCCCCCACTTGAGCCTGCGCCGGCTGCTTCCGCAACGGCAAAAGCCCTGGTGCCATCTGCCTCCAGGGCTGCGCTCCCCGCGCCGCAAGCAGCGCCGCCCCCTGCCGCCCAAGAGCGGCCCAAGCGCAACCTCCTCGCACGTATCTTCCTAGGATCGCCCCCTGCCCCGCCCGCACCGCCTCCGGCGGCGCCCTCGGCCGCGGCAGATGGTAAAGGAGCCGCCAGTGGAACCTCTGGAAATGACCGGCAAGACAGTCGAAGAAGCCGTGGAGAAGGCCCTGCGCCAGCTGGACGCCGGCCTCGAAGACGTCGAGGTGGTCGTCGTAGACAAGGGCCGTAGCGGCGTCTTCGGCCTCGGCGCGGAAGACGCCCGCGTCCGCGTCACCCTCAAGCTTGAGGCGCCTGACGTCTTCGATACGGCAAAAGAGACTATCGAAGGCCTGCTGGGCGCCATGGGCGTAGCCGCTGCCGTCGTCCTCCCGGAAATCAGCCAGCGCGCCGCCATGCCCGCCGCGCCTCCCCTCCTTCCCCCGCCCTCGCCTGAAGGCGAGGGCGAAATGCCGGAAGCAGAGCCAATCTTCCTCACCTTCGACATCGAGGGCGAAGACGCCGGCTTGCTCATCGGGCGCGGCGGCGAAACGCTCTCCTCCCTCCAGTTCCTCGTCAACTTCATCGTCTCCCGCAAGACCGGCGAAAAGGTCATGATCAACATTGACGTCGAAGGCTACCGCGAGCGCCACGCCGAGCGCCTGCGTTCCCAGGCTATGCATCTCGCCGACCGCGCCGTGCAGACCGGGCGCATCTTCGCCATGGACCCCATGCCTGCCCGCGACCGCCGCCTCGTCCACATGGCCCTCGCCGGCGACACGCGCGTGCGCACCGAAAGCGTCGGCGAAGGCGAGGACCGCAAGATCACGATCATTCCCAAACGCGAAGGGCGTCCCCCTCCGCCGCCTCGTGGCCCGCGGGAGTATCTTGGCCAACAGCCGCGCGATCAGCAGCCGCGCGACCCCGACGAACGCCATCGCTCCTCCCGCGATCAGCGCACCGGCGTCCCCTTCCAGAGCGGCACGCGCTTTCCCCAGGCTTGACCGGGACGGTGGAAGCGGGCGCGTACGTCGGGGGGGAAGATCACTCCTGAGCCGCAGCTATGTCCAAGAAGCCATCGCCAGAACAGCCGGAGGATGACCGCGACGACGCCCTTGACGCGGACGCCGCAACCCCGGCAGGCGTCGCCGCTCGCGGCCCCTTCGCCCCCGTCTCCAGCAAGGTCTCCTTCCCCAAGCAGGAGGAACGCATCCTCGCCCTGTGGAAGGAGGCGGGCGTCTTCCGCAAGAGCGTGGAGCAGCGCCGTGGCGGGCCGCAGTTCACCCTGTTCGAAGGTCCGCCCACTGCCAACGGCAGCCCCGGCATCCACCACGTGCTGTCCCGCGTCTTCAAGGACATCATGCCGCGCTTCAAGACCATGCAGGGCTTCCACGCGCCGCGCCGCGCCGGGTGGGACACCCACGGCCTCCCCGTGGAGCTGGAAGTGGAGAAGGAGCTCCTGCTCAAGTCCAAGCCGGACATCGAGGCCTACGGGGTGGAGAAGTTCAACGAAAGGTGCCGCGCCAGCGTCTTCCGCTATGTGAAGGACTGGGAGCGCATGACTGACCGCGTGGCCTACTGGACGGACCTCCAGGACGCCTACGTCACCTATGACAACCGCTATATCGAGACGGCGTGGTGGATCGTCAAGCAGCTGTGGGACATCGGCCTCGTCTATGAGGGCCGCCGCGTCGCCCCGCACTGCCCTCGATGCGGCACCACGCTCTCCTCGCATGAGGTGGCGCTGGGCTATGCAGAGGACACGCCCGACCCATCGGTGTACATCAAGTTCCAGGTTGATGCGACAACGGCCCCCGCCGCGCTCCAGGCGCACATCAACCCCACGACCTATTTACTTGCGTGGACAACTACACCGTGGACCCTGCCGGGCAACTCCGGCCTCAGCGTTTCCGCTAAGGACGCCTACGCCCTCGTGCGCCTCACCAAGAGCGGCGAGCAACTTATTCTGGCCCATGCCCGCGTGAAGGACGCCGTGCGGGAGGAGCATACCGTCCTCGCCCAGGTGGACGGCGCGGCGCTGGAGGGCATGCGCTACCGCCCCCTCTATAACCCCTTCGACTACGGCGTGGACGTGCTCCAGTTCACCACGCCCGGCGTCGCCAGCCTGAACCCCGTGCCTGCGCCCCCATCCCTGACCTACCCCGTCATCACCGCCGGCTTCGTCACCATGGACGACGGCACGGGGATCGTGCATACCTCGCCTCCCTTCGGCCAGGACGACTACGAGGCTGGCGTGGCTCATGGCCTGATGTTCGTGCAGCCGGTGAAGCTGGACGGCACCTTCCTCGGCTCCTACAAATGGGCGGGCAAGTTCGTGAAGAACGCCGACGACGCCATCGCCGCCGACCTCAAGGAGCGCGGCCTCCTCTACCGCCGCGAGACGATCAAGCACACCTATCCCTTCTGCTGGCGCTGCTCCACGCCGCTCCTCTACTACGCCAAGTCGTCCTGGTACCTGCGCACCACCGCCGTCAAGGACCGCCTGCTGGAAGCGAACGAGGCCATCGCCTGGTACCCCGAGCACATCAAGAGCGGGCGCTTCGGCGAATGGCTGAAGGGGAACATAGACTGGGCCGTCTCCCGCGAACGCTACTGGGGCACGCCCTGGCCCGTGTGGCAGTGCCGCGACTGCCACCATCAGGAAGTCATCGGCAGCCGCGACGATCTCGCCGGCAAGCGCGGCGTCAAAAACTACGCGCCGGAACTCGACCTGCACCGCCCCTACGTGGACGCCGTCACGTTCGATTGTGCCGCGTGCGGCGGCACCATGCAGCGCGTGCCAGAGGTGATGGACGCCTGGTTCGATTCAGGCATCATGCCCCTGGCGCAATGGCATTACCCCTTTGAGCACCGCGACCTCATCGAAGGCGGCGCGTGGTACCCCGCCGACTTCATCTGCGAGGCGATAGACCAGACGCGCGGCTGGTTCTACAGCCTGCACGCTGTCGCCGCGCTGCTGGAAAAGGCCACAGACGGGAAGATCGCCGCGCCCAGCTACAAGAACGTCATCTGCCTGGGGCATATCCTCGATAGCAAGGGCGAGAAGATGAGCAAGAGCCGCGGCAACGTGGTCAACCCCTGGGACGTGATCAACGCCCACGGCGCCGACGCCATCCGCTGGTACCTCTACGCCGCCTCGCCGCCGGGAAACAGCCGCCGCTTCTCCACCCAGCTCGTCGCCGAGGCGGTGCGCACCTTCATCCTGCCGCTGTGGAACACCTACTCCTTCTTTGTGACCTACGCCAACCTCGATGGCTGGCGCCCCGGCGCTGCGCCCGCCGCGCCGCCGGCCGCCGAGCTCGACCGCTGGGTGCTCTCGCGCCTGCACACGCTCATCGCCGGCGTCACGTTGTCGCTGGAGACGTACGACCCCAACGCGGCGTCCCGCAAGATCGAGGCGTTCGTGGAGGACCTGTCGAACTGGTACGTGCGCCGCAGCCGCCGCCGGTTCTGGAAAGGCGAAAACGACGCCGATAAGCTGGCGGCCTACGCCACGCTGTACGAATGCCTGACGACGCTGGCGGGGCTGCTAGCGCCATTCACCCCGTTCCTCGCCGAAGAGATCTACCAGAACCTGGTGCGCTCCGTGCAACCCAGCGCGCCCGAGAGCGTGCACCTGACCGACTACCCCAAGACCGACCTCGCCAAGATTGACGCCGCGCTCATCCGTGAGGTGGACCTGACCATCCGCGCCGTGAGCCTGGGCCGCGCCGCCCGCAGCAAGGCCAAGCTCCGCGTGCGCCAGCCCCTGCAAGCCCTCGTCATCGCCCCGCGCGCCGCCGCCGACCGCGATGCGCTGGAGCGCCACGTCGCGCACCTGCGGGAAGAACTCAACATCAAAGAGGTGCGCTTCGTCGCCGGGGAAGAAGCGCTAGTTGCTTACCAGGTGAAAGGCAACCCCGCCAAGCTGGGGCCAAAGCACGGCCCGCAGATGGGCAAGGTCATGGGGGCCATCGCCAAGGCCGACGCCGCCGCGCTGGCCCGCCAGGCCCGCGCCGGCGCAACGATCACGCTGGACGGTTTCACCCTCGCGCCGGACGACCTGGCCGTGGGCACAGTAGACAAGCCCGGCTACGCCACCGCCGCCGACCCTGCCCTCACCGTCGCCGTGACCACGGACGTGACGCCGGAGCTTGCCGCCGAAGGCACGGCCCGCGAGCTGGTGCACCGCATCCAGACCATGCGCCGCGCCGCAGGCTTCGCCATCAGCGACCGCATCGCCGTCACCTTCCAGACGCAGGACGAAACGCTCGCCCGCGTCTTCGCCCTCCACGGCGACGCCATCCGCACCGAAACGCTCGCTGACCGCATCGAGCGCGCCGCTCCCCCCGGAGACGCCTACCGCGAAGAAGTGCGCCTGGACGACGTGGCGGTGCTGCTGGGGGTGGGGCGGGTGGGGTAGTACCAATGGACAAATTAGGTCCATGTGAGGGGCCCATATGAAGAGGGTGACAGGTGTGTTCAATGCGGAATTGACTGTTCCTATCTCTCTTAAGTACGGGTTCAATGAGAACTCGATACCTTTATGCCAATTCGAAATTGACAGTCACACCATCAACATTGTCCCGTCCAAGATTGAACCACCGTTCCAGTACGGCGGTGGCGAGTGGGAGCCGCCAAAGTTAGTTGAGGTGATAGCCAGCGTGACCATGCCTATTACGATATCCAGTTTGGAAAACGGGGACTGGGAAATTGGGCATGACGCCGAGTCGGACTTGGAGCGCGTGTTCATACGCGGTATGCAGCGCTTCGTTTCCGCGGTCAGATCACATACTGGGGATTGGAAGGCCGATACAAGACACCCCATAAGGGTTTTTTCGGTTTCCTATCTTGCTGACCAGGTACCCGTTAAAACTACATGGCACACCTCCAGCGGTTCTCTCCGAATGCCGAGCTACGCAATGACTATGTTGTCTATGGAGTTCATTCAGAATCTGTCTGAAGAAAAATGGCACGTGATTGCCGAAGATGTAAAACGACCGATCAAGATACCGTCGCATCAGGGAATCCTCTATGACGCGCGGGCCTTCTGAGATGGGATGCGATACGACATTGCTCTCTTATATGCCGCAATCGCCTGCGAGTTGTTACTTGGGGAATTCTGCAAGGACCGCCAGAGAAAGAATGGTGTCCCTGAAAAGGAAATGAAAGAGAAGCTGAAGGCCACGCGGCTCCAATACTTACCTCAACTCGCTAAGTCGCTCGGTGCACCCGAAACCCTCGATGTAAGCTCGGTCCACGCTCTCTTCGATAAACGCAACGAGCTTGCTCATGGCAACAAACTTCTTGTTTCCGGGGATGAGGCCCAAGACGCCATCCATCTTGTCCGCAAAGTCCAGGACGTGCTTGGGTTCTAACGAAGCCTCCCCCACCCCCTCTGCTATAATCCGCGCGTCCACATCTTTTAACGCAGGCTGTGCCTATGCCCTCGGACAACCCGGGAGCGCCGCAGAAGAAGCGCCCCGTCCTCATGCTCATTGACGGGCACTCCATGGTGTACCGCGCCTACTTCGTCCTCGCGCCGCGCACCCCCCTCAACCTCCGCGCCACCGGCGAACCCACCGGCGCCGTCTACGGCTTCGCCAACATGCTCTTCCGCGCCTGGCTGGACGTCAAACCCGATTACTGGGCCATCGCCTTCGACCGCCCCGGGCCTACCTTTCGCGACGACGTCTACGCCGACTACAAGGCGGGCCGTCCCTCAATGCCCGACGAGCTCTCGCCGCAGTTCGCCCGCGTGCGCCAGATGTGCGCCGCGATCGGCATGCCCATCCTCGAACTGGACCGCTACGAGGCCGACGACATTATCGGGGCAGTGGGCGTGCAAGCCGCCAAGCGCGACATCGAAACCGTCGTACTCACCGGCGATACCGACAACCTGCAACTGGTGGACGAGCATGTGCGCGTGCGTCTCATCACCGGCTTGGCCGACACCGTCATGTACGACTCCGCCAAGGTGCAGGAGCGCTACGGCTTCGCGCCCAAGCAGATGATCGATTTCAAAGCGCTCAAGGGCGACTCCTCCGACAACATCCCCGGCGTCCCTGGCGTGGGCGAGACCACCGCGACGAAGCTCCTGCAGGAGTTCGGCAGCATCGAGGGCCTGTACGAGCGTCTCGACGAGGTCACGCCGGAGCGCATCAAACGCCTGCCCAAGAACATGCAGCAGACGCTCAAGGATAACGAGCCTCGCCTTCGCCTGAACAAAAAGCTCATCACCATAGATACCCACGCGCCCACCACGCTCGACTTCGCTGCGGCGTCGCTGGAGCACTACGACCGCGAGCGGGCGCTGGCGTTTTTCAAGGAGATGGAGTTCAACAGCCTGGTGGGACGCCTGCCCGGCGCGCCCACTGCTGCCGAAGCGGCGAGCAACGGCGCAGCGGCGGCGGCCAAAACGACGGCGCAGGCAAGCTACGCCACGGTGGACAGCGAAGCCGCGCTGGGCACGGTCGTCGCCGCGCTGAAACAGGCGGGGCGGTTCGCCCTGGACGTCGCCGGCACCAACGATCTGGCGATGTCCGCGGACCTCGTGGGCCTCGCGTTCGCCACCGGCGCGGGCGAGGCGTGGTACGTCCCCCTGGCCCACCTCATGGGGACGAACCTCGATATGCCCGCGGCCCTGGCCAAACTCAAGCCTGTCCTGGAAGACCCAAAGGTGAAAAAGATCGCCCACAACGGCAAGTACGATATGACGGTGCTGGCCAACCAGGGCATCGCTCTGCGCGGCCTGGAGGCCGACGTCACCATCGCCGCATTCCTCCTCGGCGCGAAGAACCTCACCATCGCCGGCCAAGCGTTCGAGCGCCTCGGCGTGGAGGCGCAGCAACCGCCGGCGCTGCTGGGGACCGGCGCCAAGAAGATGACCATGGCCCAGACGCTCCCCGACCAGGCCACGGCGTTCTGCTGCGCCCGCGCTGATATGGCTGGGCGGCTCTGGCCCGTGTATCAAGACGGCCTGGAAAAGATGGGCCTCACCAAGTATTTCCACGACCTGGAGATGGGTCTGCTGCCCGTGCTGGAGCGCATGGAACGCACCGGCATCGCCATTGACCGCGAGATGCTGCACACCATGGCGAGGGAGATGGCCGGCCAGATCGAAAAGCTCGAAAGCGCCGCCTATGACAGCGTGGGCCACGCCTTCAAGATCAACTCGCCGCAACAGCTCGCGCAAATGCTGTTCGAAGAGCTGGGGCTGAAGGGGAGCAAGCGCACCAAGCAGGGCTACTCCACCGACGCCCAGGTACTGGAAGGACTCCGGGCGGCACACCCCGTGATTGGGCATGTCCTGGACTACCGGCAGGTGGCCAAGCTCAAGTCCACCTATGTGGACACCCTTCCGGAGATGATCAACCCTCGCACCGGCCGCGTGCACACCACCTACAGCCAGTGCGGCGCGGCCACGGGGCGCCTCTCCTCCAACGACCCCAACCTGCAAAACATCCCCGTGCGCACGGAAATGGGCCGCCGCATCCGCGAAGCGTTCATCGCGCAGAAGGACTGGCTGCTGCTCTCCGCCGACTACTCCCAGATAGAGCTGCGCATCCTCGCCCACATCACGCGCGACGCCGGGTTGATGGGCGCCTTCCAGCGCGACGAGGATATTCACGCGGCGACGGCGTCAAAGGTGTTCAACGTCCCGCTGAAGGACGTCACCGGCGACCAGCGCCGCTTCGCCAAGGTCGTCAACTTCGGGCTGCTCTACGGCATGGGCGAGTTCGGCCTCGCCACTCGCGCCGACCTCTCCCGCGCCGAGGCCGCGCCGATCATCGAGCAGTACTTCGCCCAGTTCCCCGGCATTCAGCACTATCTCGATGACACCAAGCGCTCCGTCCGCGAAAAGGGCTACGTGGAGACACTGCTAGGCCGCCGCCGCTACATCCCCGAAATCCACGCCGCCAACCAGCAGATCCGCAGCGCCGGCGAGCGCATGGCGATCAACGCGCCCATTCAGGGCACCGCCGCCGACATCATGAAGGTGGGGATGATCCGCTTGCAGGAGCGCATGGACAAGGCCAAGGTCAAGTCGCGCATACTGCTCCAGGTGCACGACGAGCTGATCTTCGAAGTCCCCCCCGTGGAGTTAGACGAGATGCAGGCGCTGGTGCTCGATGTGCTGCCCAAGGCGATGGACATGGCCGTGCCGCTGAAGGTTGACCTCAAGCACGGCCGCACGTGGGGCGAGATGGAGTAGCGGGCGCTGCTCAGCGGCGTCTGGAGCCTGTTGTCTTGCCGGTGCGCGTTCCCCGCGCCTTCAGCCCGAACTCCCGCGCCGCGTTCTCACCGAGAATCTTCTGCAAGCTCTCCTCCGGTACGTCCGTGCGCCCCATGATCGCCCGCGCCGCGCCGGGGAACAGCCCGTCCGGATGCGGGTAGTCCGTGGCCCACACGATGACGTCGTCGCCCACCAGCTCCGCCATCGCGGGCAGCGTCCGCTCCAGCGGATCCGCCGAGATAAAGCACTGGCGCTGGAAATACTCACTGGGCTTCAGGGTCAGCCCCTGCACCTCCCAACGGAAGTGCTCCACATGCTCGTCCATGCGCTCCAGCCAGTGCGCCAGCCATCCCACGCCAGACTCAAAGAATCCCACGCGCAGCTTGGGGAAGCGCTCCAGCACCCCGGAGCCGATCAGGGCGAGGCACGCCATCTGCTGCTCCTGGGGGTGGGACACCACATGGCGCATCCAATGATTCTGAAAGCGGTCGTCGCCCGCGGACGTCACGTTCTGCGTCTGCCCCTCATGGATGCACAGCGGCACCCCCAACTCCTCCATCGCCGCCCACAGCCGGTCGTACGCCGGGTGCGAAAGTATGCGCCCCAGCATAGGGTTGGGACGCACGCTCACGCCGCGAAAGCCCAGCGTCCCTACCGCCCGCTGCGCTTCAAGGATGGCCGCATCCACGTCCTGCAGCGGCGCCAGGGCCACGCCGATCAAGCGATCGGGGGCGGCGCGACAGAAATCGGCGAGCCAGTCATTGTATGCGCAACAAAGTGCCCCGGCAAGGCCCGCGTCCTGGACTCCGGCGAAGCGCAGGCCCATGGTGGTGAACATGATCGCGCTATCTATCCCCTCCTTGTCCAGGTCCTGCACCCGCGCGCGTGGGTCGTAACCGCCGGGGCGCGACTGCACCGTCATCCCCTCATCCGGCGTAGGGAGGCGCGTGCTCATCAAGAGCTCGTCGCCTAGGAGCACGCCCTTGCGCCCCATGTCGTCGTACGCCGGGCGCGGGCCCAGGTTGCGGTAGCGCGCGGGAAGATACTTGGGCCACATGTCGTACGGCTCGATCACATGCCCGTCGGCGTCAATAATCAGCGGTCGCGCCATGCTTGCCTCCTGCTCCGAAACGTCCGCGGCGACGCTAGCACCCACGCAGGCGCGTGTCAACGCGCCTGCGTCTGCTTTTCCGCTGGCCCCAGCCCCTCGGGAGGCGGCATCGGGTAGGCCGTCTCCGGCATCCCGCCGATTGCCAGGCTCTCCCGCAGCCGGGCCACCAGCGCATCCACCTCGCTCCGTTGCGCGTGATGCGCGTGCATCGTATGCCGCAGAATCTCCAGGCCCGCCTCCATCTCCGGCCACACCACCTCCCGCACCCCCATCCGCTTCAGCCGCTTCCCCTCTTCCCGTCTTCCCGCCAGTGCACCCGCGCCACAATGTCCAGCGTGGGGTTCAGCTCCCGCGCGCGCTCCACCGTCACATACGTCGTCGCCGGGTCCCCCGTCACAAGCGCCAGCGTCCGCGCCTGCCGTATCCTCGCTGCCTTCAGCACCTCCTCGTTGGCGCTCGACCCATAGAGCGCGTGCTGCCCCCTGGCCCGCGCCCGCGCCACCGCGGCGGGGTCCAGGTCTACACACACGAACGGTATCTTGTGCTCCTGCAACGCCTGCACCACCAGCGTCCCGATGCGCCCCATCCCCACGATGACCACATGATCCCGCAGGCGCAACCCGCGCTCCTCGGAATGCGCCTCGTCCCCGGGGCGGTACGGTCGCAGCGCCCGCACCCGCCGCGCCAGCCGTTCCACCAGCGCCGACCCTCCCGCATACACCGGCGGCGTCAGTGCCATCGTCACCACCGCGGATACCACCACCAGCGTCAGGAAATCCTGCCCCACGATGCGCTCATCCACCGCCGCGCTCGCCAGGATAAAGCTGAACTCGCCGATCTGCATCATCCCCAGCGCCACCATCGTGCTGCTCAGCGCGATCACCATGCCGAACACCGCCGCCTGCCCCGGCTCCCACCCCAGTCCCCGCCCTACCAAGAAACCGATAACGCCCGTCACCGCGATCTGTATCAGCCCGCCGGCCACCACCACCGTGCGAAGCTTCCGAATATCGCGGAACGATACCTCCACCCCCACGCCGAACAACAGCAAAATCACGCCGAACTCTGCCAGCGTGCTCACCTCCTCCGAGCTGTCGATTAACTCGACCCCGAACGGCCCGATAATCATCCCCGCGGCAAGGTAGCCGAACAGCGGCGGCGCCCGCAGCAGCCGCGCCGCCAGCGCCCCGCCGAATGCCACGGCCACGATCAGCACAATGCCCATGAAGAGATCGCCGTTCAGGTTCATGCCCCATCGCCTGTCTGAAGCGTTACGCCCATGCTACCGGCTGCCGTCTGAATGCCACAAGCGGCCCCGGTTGCCCGAAGATACAAGCGGCTGCCGCCTGAAGCAACACATGGCGTCGGGTTGCCTGCCTTTGCGCGGCGGGACTATACTCAGGCGGCTCGCGGCATCCCACTCTGCGCAATGCATCCCTTGCAGGAGGCCCCCATGGCAACCAAGACCCAGACCGAATCCATGCGCGTCCGCGCCAAGCTCAGCCACCCCGTCATCGACTGCGATGGGCACATCATCGAAATCACCCCCGTGCTCGTGGACTTCATTCGCCAGGTGGGCGGCGCCAAGATGGCCGAGGCCTACATGAAGCAGCCCGCCATCGGCGGCTTCTACCACCAGCAGGACGTGGAGAAATCCCCCGCGCAGCACAAAGAGTCCTGGCTGCCTATGGGCCATTGGTGGGGCCAGCCCACAGACACCCGCGACCGCGCCACGCTGGGCCTGCCCAACCTGCTGGCGCAACGGCTCGACGACTTCGGCATAGACTTTTGCATCCTCTATCCCAGCGAAGGCCTCTTCGCCGCTTCCCCCCTCGACCCCGACGTGCGACGCGCCAGCGTGCGCGGCTACAACACCTACGCCGCCGAAATGTACAACCAACACCGCGACCGCATGACGCCCGTCGCCGTGATCCCCATGCACACGCCGGAGGAAGCCGTCGAGGAGCTGGAGTACGCCGTCAACAAGCTCGGCCTGCGCGCCGCCGTGTTCAGCATGTCCGTGCGACGTCCCATCCCCGCGTCGCCCTCCGCCGGCCGCATGGAACTCTTCGGCGTGGACAGCGATTTTAACTACGATAAAGTCTGGGCCAAGGCCGCGGAGCTTAAGATCGCCGTCACCTTCCACGGCGGCATCGGCGGCATGGGCACCAGCTCCATCTCCAACTACGCCTACAACCACGTCGGTCTCCTCGCCCAAAGCCACCAGCGTCTCGCCAAGGCCCTCCTCGTCGGCGGCGTATACAAGCGCTTCCCTGGGCTGCGCTTCGCCTACCTGGAAGCCGGCGCCGCCTGGGCCATCCAGTGCTACGCCGACCTCATCGGCCACTGGGAGAAGCGCAACGGCAAGGCCATCAAAGGTCTCAACCCTGACCTCATTGACCGCGACCAGTTCATGCGCCTCGTCGCTGAGCACGGCGATGCCCGCATCAAGGGCCTTTCCAAAGACATCCGCGCCTTCGTTGACCGCAAGCTGCCTCACCCCGAGCAGCTCGACGATTTTGCCGCCGCGGGCATCAAGACCGCCAAGGACATCCACGACCAGTTCGTGCCCAACAGCTTCTTCGGCTGCGAAGCGGACGACCCCATCAACGCCCTCGCCTTCAACACCAAGGTCAACCCCTTCGGCGCCACCATGCAGATCATCTACGGCACGGACATCGGCCACTGGGACGTGCCCGTCATGTCCGACGTCCTCCATGAAGCCTGGGAGCTCGTGGAGCGCGACGCCATTAACCTGGACCAGTTCAAGCAGTTCGTCTTCACCAATGGCGTCAGCCTCCACTGCGGCAGCAACCCCGGCTTCTTCAAAGGCACCCGCGTGGAGGCGGAGGCCGGCAAGCTGCTGAGGAAACGCTAGCGCCGCGCCATTGCCCCTCTTGTCCCTCCCGCACCTCAGTGCTACCGTATCCCCGCATCACGTCGCGCCGCCACGCCGTATCGAGCAATAAGGAGGCTACCCCATGGGCAAGATCAGCATCGTCAACTCCAACGAGATGCCGTGGAAAGACGGCGCCACCCGCTATGTCAAGGACGGCAAGGAGTTCAAGGTCAAGTCCCGCTTCCCCATCGCCCATTTTGAGAACACCCTCTACTTCGGCTCGGCCAAATACCAGCCCAACCTCCGCGTTGAGCCCCATCATCATCCTTGCAATGAAATCCTCTATGTCACCAGAGGCGAAATGCACCTGGGCAAGAAGGTCTACAAAAAAGGCACCGCCATTTCCGTCCCCGAAGGCACCGTCTACGGCCCCCTAATCGCCGGGCCGAACGGCGTCGAGTTCCTCACCATCCGCGATAAGCATCCCAAGGGCTTCTTCAAGCCCGGCGAGAAGGCCCCGTAAAGGACCCCCATGCGATCCTACAAGCTCATCTCCGCCGACTCCCACATCAACGAACCTCCCCGTCTCTGGCAGGACCGCGTGCCCGCCAAGTTCAAGGCCCGCGCCCCGCGCATGGAGCGCCTGAAAAAGGGCCACGCCTGGATCATCGAAGGCGCGCTCGACCCCATCAACTTCGGCGGCAACGCCTCCGCCACCAAGCCGTATGAGGAGCGCAGCCCCTGGATGTTCTGGGAAGAAGTGGCCAAGGGCGGCTACCTCGCATCGGAGCGGCTCAAGGATATGGACAAGGACGGCGTGGACGCCGAGCTCCTCTATCCCACGCCGCGACCTTCCAACGCCGTGTGGTGGAACAACAAGGACCGCGACTTCCACCTCGCCTGCGTCCGCGCCTACAACGACTGGCTCTCCGAGTTCTCCGCCTACGCCCCCGACCGCCTCGGCGGCATCGCCATGATGCCCACCAGCGGCATCGCCGACACCCTTGCCGAGCTCCAGCGCACGCTGGCGCTGCCCGGCATGCGCGGCCCCTTGCTCGGCCAGTGGCCCGAAGGCGGCTTGCAACTGACCGCCGCCAGCGATCCCTTCTGGGCGGCGATGCAGGAGTCCGGCCTGCCCGTCAACATCCACGTCGCATTCGTGGAGAGGCCGCAAGGCGAGGTCAGCCGCGGCAAGCTCAGCGGCGAGTTCCGCATCCTCGACGCCCCCCTGCGCATGCAGACGCTGATCAACTCCGGCGTCCTCGATCGTTTTCCCAAGCTGAAATTCGCCTTCGTTGAGGTAGACTACGGCTGGGTGCCCTACCTCATGGAGCAGATGGACGACCGCCACAAGCGCCTCGATCCGGCGCGGCGCACCAACATCAAGCTCAAGCCCAGCGAATATTGCAAGCGCAACTTCTACTTCGTGTATATCACCGATCGCTACGGCATCAAGAACCGCGACGTCATCGGGCCATCCCACATCCTCTGGTCCAGCGACTTCCCCCACACCGGCGCCGACTGGCCGCATTCCTGGGACACCATCAACGAGACGTTCAAGGGCGTGCCGGAAGCAGAGAAGCAGGCGATCCTCGCGGGGAACGCCGCCGCGCTGTACAAGCTGGCCTAGCGCGTCGCGCGCTGGAATGGCTCGCCTGGCCCAGGCCTCCGCCGTCTACCCGTCGCCGCGCTCCAGCGTGCTGATCCCCAGTTCGTCCAGCACCGCCGCCACAGCGCGCAGCTGCTCCCCTTCCAGCGGCAGGTACGGCCTGCGTATCGTGGGGCCGATGCGCCCCAGCAGGTGCACCGCCGCCTGCTCCGACCGCACCGACGCCTGGCGCAGCACCGCGCCCAGCCGTTGCACCTTCGCCAGGTTCTCCTTCGCCGCCGCCATGTCGCCGCGCTTCCACGCCGACACAATGTTGTTCACGAACGTCGGCGCCACGTTCGCCTCCGACCCCAGGAAGCCCACCCCGCCCGATTCCAGGTTGGCGAACACATTCCCCGCGCCGGAGTTGCGCACCGGCACGCGCGAGCCAAACGTCTGCGAGATCACCCGCAACTGCCCTTCGTCCCGCGCCGTGCAGTTTATGCCCGCGATGTGCGGGTACTCGTCAAACCACTTCCGCATCACGTCCACGGGGAACGTCTTCTCCGGCATGTTCTCCGATTGCAGGCCCAGCACCAGCGGCCCGTCCACCGCCTCGAAAAGATCTCTGTAGAACCTATCCAATTCCTTGAGCGGCACGGGCGATGCCGCCGGACCGGGGCGCGGCGGGTACAGTTGCACCCCGTCCACGCCTATCGCCGCCGCCTCGCGCGCCTTCTTGATCACCACCGCGGTGGCGGTGTATCCCAGCGAGACAGCGTATACCGGCACCTTGCCCTTCAACTCCTCCACGCCGATCTCGTAGATGCGACGCACCTCGCGCGGCGTCAGCAGCAGCCCCTGCCCTGTGTTGTATGCCCCCAGGCACAGGCCGATGTTGCGCTTCCGCATGAAGCGCATGTGGCGTCGCAGCGCCGCCTCGTCCAGCGCGCCCCGGCTGGTCAACGGCGTCACGCACGCGGCGAGATTCGGCGTCTTGGCGCTCATTGGCATCGGCGACCTCCTATCGCGTGCGCTTCCCGCGCAGCGAGCCGGAGTATAGCAGAGGCAATGCCGGCACTATCGCGGTCACCACCCCAACAGGGCCACGCTTAGAGATTCCCTCTGCTACCTTATCACTCTCGTAGCGCCGCCAGCACCGCGGGCCGCTCGCCTTCAGCAACGGGCGCAAGATACTGCACCGTGCCCGCCACCCTCGCCGCAATCGGCACGCCGTCGCGGAACGCGATGCGGTTCGCCGCGATCGCCGGCCCCCGCTCCCCCGGCGTCACGATCCCCGCCAGGTTCAGCGGGTCCGCCCCGGAAATACCAATGATCCGCTCGTCCGTCCCCTTGCGACGAATCGCCCGCAGCGCCATTGCCCTACAATAAATGCATGCGTGCGCCCGCTCCTATCACCACCGTCCTCTTCGACCTCGACGATACGCTGCTGCACACCTTCCCCCTGCGCGTAGTCGCGTTGCAGCAGGCATTCGACGCCGCGGGCATCGCCGACCCCACGGCGGCCTCGTTTATCACCACCATGACCGGGCGCCAGCTCAACGACACCCTCGCCGAGCTTACGCTGCGCCTGAACGTGGCGTATGACGTCACCGGTCACTATCGCCGCGCCTACTGGCTGCTGGAGGGCGGGCGCTCCCTCTTCGCCGGCGTGCAGCATCTGGTAGAGCGCTTGCACGATCGCGGCGTGCGCATGGGCGTGGTCACGCAGAAGGAGCGCCGCTTCGAAATCGGCGGGCGGGTTGCAGGCGTGCACCGCGAGTTGGAAGACATGGGCCTGGCCCCGTACATCGGCGTCACCATCGGCTTTGAGGACGTGACGCAGCACAAGCCGCACCCCGAGCCGGTGCATGCCGCAATGCGCGCGTTGGGGGCCACCCCGGGCGAGACGCTCTTCGTAGGCGATAGCGCCGCAGACATCCAGGCCGCGCTGGCGGCGGGCGTGCGAGCCTGCCACGCCGCGTGGGGCCTGCCTCCCGGCCACGCCGGTCTCGACGGCGCCACGCCCCACCACACCGCCCACGCCCCCGACGACGTGCTGCGCCTGGTGACCGGCCCATAGGTGACCGGCTAGAACCGATACAGCCGCGCCGCGTTCCCCCCGCGTATCTTCTCTTGCTCCATCTGCGGCACCCCGGCAAGCACCTTGTCCAGTATCTCCCGGCTGCGAGGAAAGGTGCTTTCCTGATGGGGGTAATCGGAGCCCCACACCAGGTTGTCCACCCCGATCTCCTTGCGCAGCTTGATCGCCAGCGGGTCCTCCTGGAACGAGATCGCCACGCACTGCCGGAAGAGGTCGCCGGGCAGCACGCCATCCTTAAAGCGGTACCAGTTGGCCCGCCGCGCTCGCTGGGTATAGGTATAGTCCATCATCTCGATCAGGTACGGCGCCCAGCCCGCCTCATACTCCAGCGACACGAACCGCAGCTTGGGAAAGCGTTCGAACACGCCGGAGAACAGCATGTCTGACAGCGACATCTCCAGGTAGTTGACCGCGGTGCAGTACGCCGTGGGAGTGTTCAGCACCTTCGTAGACCAGCGATCGTCCGCCGTTCTGGCCGCCGGGGGCAGGGTGCGGTTGGTGGCGATGTGCAGCGAGAGCGGCATCTCCATCTCCGCCGCCGCCGCCCAGAACGCGTCGTATTCCGGGCGGTCGTACGACCGCTCCGCCGATGGGTACACGCTGATCATCGCCCCGCACAGGCCCGCCTTCGCCGCGCGCGTCAAATCCGCAACGGCCGTGGGGATATCGTCCAGGCTAATCAGCGCCACCGCCTTCAGGCGCTTGGGGTCTGTCTTGCAGAAATCCGCCAGCCAGTCGTTGTACACCCGCATGAGGTCCCGCCCCAGGCCCGCGTCCGGGATGCGGAAGAAATGCATCCCCAGCGTGGGATAGATCACCTCACCCTGAATGCCGTCCGTGTCCATGTCCTTGAGCTTGGCCCCTGGCTGGTACGCCCCGGCGATCACCTCCGCCCAGCGCGCCTCCAACTTCAGCGCCTGCACATCCTTAAACCGCACCCCCGCATGCGTGCCGCCGTTGACCGACAGCACACGTTCGCCTTCCACATGCCACCAATCGCCGCCCGCCTCCGGCGCCAGCCGCGGCGTTCGGTCGCGGTATGCTGCCTCCGTGCGTCCCGCCCACAAATCGGGCGGCTCAATAACATGCGAATCGGTGGAAAAAATCGGCGTGCTGCTCATCGCGTGTCCCCCTGCCCTAGCTTCTGCCCGTGGCCCGTGCCGCTTGCCCCTTCGCCGCATGCTTCCCCACCGACGCCTGCCACAGCCCCATGATCTCCTGCGACGTCATCACCTCGCCAAACGACCCCCGGTACTTCCGCAGCGAGGCGTTGTGGTTCTCCGCGCTCCCGTCGGAGACGCAATCGCTGGCCATCACCCCGTAGTAATCGAAGAAAAGGCCATCGCGCGCCGTGGACTCCACGCACCCGCTCGTCGCCAGCCCCGTATACACCAGCGTCTTGATGCCGTGCGACCGCAGCAGTTGATCGAGGTTCGTGCCGATGAAGGCGCTGTAGCGATGCTTCTCCACCTCGAACTCCCGCGTGTTGCCCTGCCTTGGCCCCAGCCCTTCCATCGCCTCCCAATACTCCGCGCCCCACGTGCCTTCCATCAGTCCCTTGCCGTAGATGCCCAGCTTGATCAGCCGCTCCGCGTTCGGCGGCGATTGATACACCGGGTCGTTGATCATGCGCACGAAGACCAGCAGCGCTCCCGCGCGCCGCGCCGCCTCCAGCAGCGGCGGCAGTTGCCGCTGCATCACCTCGCGGTTGTGCCCCTGGCTGACCTTCCCCGCGTGCACCGCCACCGCGCCCTTGGGATGGCAAAAGTCGTTCTGTACATCAATGACGACCACCGCGGTGTGCCGCGGGTCGAGCTTCTGGGGAAGCGACAATATTTCAGGTTCCACGATTGTCCTCCTCAAGGGCGATGAGCCTGGTATACCAGCGCGGGCCACAGGTGTCAAATAGAGACGTTCACCTTGACACCCCAATCAGGCGACAGATAGACTGGACAGGTTACCCTTGGCGCGCCCCGGTGGTGTAGAGGCCCAACATGCAGCCCTGTCAAGGCTGAGATCAGGGGTTCGAATCCCCTCCGGGGCGCCACCCTTCCTCCCACTCCCCTCCCCGTCCCCCGCGATTTTACCCAGCGTTAACCCTTCATTAAACGCCCGTTAATGCGTCCTCCTTACGCTCATGGCGTGTCAAAAATTACACTGCGTACACGGAGGCATCACGTGCGATCGTTCAGAAACTTTCGAGCATCTGGCCGGGGCAGCCGCGCCCTGGCATCCATCGCAGCGCTCGTCACGGCGGCGCTCATCGTCACCGCCTGCGGCGGCGGCAGCGGCGATAGCTCTCCCACCCAGCCTGGGGGCGCGACGGCTGCCCCCTCCCTCCGAAACCTTACCGGCGATGTCACCGCCGACGGCTCCAGCACCGTCTTCCCCGTAAGCGAGGCTGCGGCGGAGGAGTTCGGCAAAGTCGCCCCCCGCGTGCGGGTCACTGTCGGCGTCTCCGGCACCGGCGGCGGCTTCAAGCGATTCTGCGCCGGCGAGACCGACATCTCCAACGCCTCGCGCCCCATCTCCGCCACGGAGAAAGATGCCTGCGCCAAGGCCGGCGTGGAATGGGTCGAACTCCACGTCGGTATTGATGGCCTCGTCGTGGTCATCAACAAGGACAACAATTTCGTCACCAGCCTCACCACGGCCGAGCTGAAGAAAATCTGGGAGCCCGGCTCGCAGATCAACAACTGGAACCAGGTGCGGCCCAGCTTCCCCAACGCACGCCTGGCCCTCTTCGGCGCCGACACTGAGTCCGGCACCTTCGATTACTTCACCGAAGTGATCAACGGCAAGGTGGACGCCTCCCGCTCCGACTACACCGCCTCCAGCGACGACAACGTGCTGGTGCAGGGTGTCGCGGGCAACAAGTTCGCCCTGGGATACTTCGGCTTCGCCTACTACGCGGAGAACAAAGACAAGATCAAGGTGCTCGCCATTGACCCCGGCGACGGCAAGCCCGTAACCCCCGCGCCCGCGACGATCAACGACGGGACGTACAAGCCGCTCTCCCGCCCGCTGTACCTCTACGTGAACAGGAGGTCGCTCCAGGGCAAGGAGCAGGTGCGCGAGTTCGTGAAGTTCTACCTCACCAAGGCGTCCGCGCTGGTCGAAGAAGTAGGATACGTGGAGCTGACCGTAGCGCAGTACGCGGAGCAGATGCAGAAGCTTTCGTAACCGCCGCCGCAACAACACGCGTGCAGCAAGAAGGCTCGGGCCCTGCGCGTTGCCGGAAAGGATCACGACACCGTGCTGAAGCGATGCGCCGCTGAAGCTTTCGCCACCTTCATCCTCGTCTTCGCCGGCCCCGGCGCGGTGATGGTGGACGCCCTCTCCGGCGGCACAGTCACCCACCTCGGCGTGGGCCTGGTGTTTGGCCTGGTCGTCATGGCCATGATCTACGCCACCGGCCACATCTCCGGCGCGCACATGAACCCCGCCGTCACCGTGGGCTTCGCCCTCGCGCGGCACTTCCCCTGGAAAGACGTCCCCTTCTACGCGGCCTCCCAACTCATCGGGGCCGCCGCCGCCAGTCTCACTCTCCGCGCCATGCTCGGCGATGTCGCCGCCGTGGGCGCCACGATTCCCAGCCACGGTATACCTGCGGCGCTGGGCATGGAACTCGTCCTCACCTTCATGCTCATGTTTGTCATCATGGCCGTCACCGCCAACGTGCGCCTCATGGGGCAGATGGCGGCCATGGCCATTGGCGGCACGGTGACCCTCGGCGCCATCATGGGCGGGCCAATTTCTGGCGCATCCATGAACCCCGCGCGCTCCTTCGGCCCCGCCCTTGCCTCCGGCGTCTGGCGCGACCATTGGATCTACTGGCTCGCGCCCATCGCCGCGGCGTGCGCCGCCGCATACGCCTACCGCTGGTTCAACAATGGCCGCTCCCTCGCAGACAAGCAATCCCGCGCCGGTGACAAAGAGGTTCCATGAGCGACGTACTCTTCGTCTGCGTGCACAACGCCGGCCGCAGCCAGATGGCCGCCGCGATATTCAACGACCTCGCCGCCGCGCGCCGCCTGCCCTACACCGCCGCCAGCGCCGGCACAGCGCCTGGCGAATCCGTCCATCCCGTTGCCGCCGAAGCTATGCGGGAGATTGGCATAGACATCTCCCGCGCCACCCCCCTGCTCCTCACTGACGCCATGGTGCAACGCGCGCGGCGCGTCATCACCCTGGGCTGCGCCGTGGACGCTGGTGCCTGCCCCGCGCTCTCCCTCAAAAAGGTCGCGGACTGGGGCCTCCCTGACCCCAAGGGCAAGCCCATCGCCGGCGTGCGTCTCATCCGCGATGACATCCGCCGCCGCGTGCACGCCCTCCTCGATGACCTCACCGCACGCTGAATACCGCCCCTTCGCTTTGTGTGCCTTCCTCCCCCGCGCTGCCTGATCACACGCCATCCCCCAGTCTTGTGCAACCCGCCACCGTCTTGTGAAAACGTTCACACATCCTTCACGCCGCCATGCCTGCCGCTTCATCCCCCATGCACGTCCCGCGCCCATGCTCCGTTGCAGGGGCCCTTGTTGCAGCACGGTCAAGGCAGGAGGTTTTCATGCACACCATTCGTTGGCGGCACGCGCTTGCGGTCATGAGCATTGCCACGGGGCTGGCGCTCATCGCGGAAAGCTGTTCAGAAGAAAACGTCCCGGAGCGACTCGCCCCGCAGGCCACGCAGCAAGCGGCGCAGCAGGCCGCTGGCGGCTCTGCCGGGGACATGCACAGCGGCAGTTCCTACGCCGCCGATGTTACCTACACCCTGGGCACCAACATCTCCGGCGGCAAGCTGGTCTTCATCGGCGTGGGCAGCAGTATTGATGGCCTCGTGAACCCCACGCTCAAGGCGCCGGTGGACGCCCTGGTGCAGATCACGCTGGTGAACCAGGACGGCGCGGAGCATGACCTCTTCTTCGAGGCGTACAACGCCAAAACAGATCACGTGCTCGTCAATGGCTCCAGCAGCACCACCTCCTTCCGCGCCTCCAAGGCCGGCGAATCGGTCTACTTCTGCACGCTCCCCGGCCACCGCGCCGTAGGCATGGAAGGCACGCTGCTTGTCGGCGGCGCCACCCTTCCCAGCGCACCCGCCGCGCCCAGCATCGTCCGGGACCCCACGGACATGCCGGGGCCTCTCGCCGTCCGCGCCCCGCAATCCCTGCGCGTCGACCTGGAGGCCGTCGAGCTTGAGGGCCGCCTTGCCGATGGCGCCTCCTACACCTACTGGACCTTCGGCGGCGCTGTCCCCGGCCCCTTCCTCCGCGTCCGCGTGGGAGACACCGTGGAGCTGCACCTGAAAAACCGCGCCACCAGCAAGATGATCCATTCCATTGACCTGCACGCCGTCACCGGCCCCGGCGGCGGCGCCACCCTCACCCAGGTCCCGCCCGGCGGGGAGAAAGCGTTCACCTTCAAGGTCATCAACCCCGGCGTGTATGTCTACCACTGCGCCACGCCCTCGGTAGCCCACCACATCTCCAACGGCATGTACGGCCTGATCCTCGTGGAGCCGGAAGCCGGCCTGCCTAAGGTTGACCGCGAGTTCTACGTCATGCAGGGCGAGGTCTACACCCAGCAGCCCTACGGCACAAAGGGCAAGCTGGAGTTCAGCGTGGAGAAGCTCCTCAACGAGCGTCCCGAGTACTTCGTCTTCAACGGCGCCGCGCTGGGTTTGGCCACGGAGCGCCCGCTGCGCGCCAAGGTCGGCGAGACTGTGCGCATCTACTTCGGCGTCGGTGGGCCCAACTTCACCTCCTCCTTCCACGTCATCGGTGAAATCTTCGACCGCGTGTACGCCGAGGCCTCCCTCACCTCGCCGCCGCTCACCAACGTCCAGACCACCACTGTCGCGCCTGGCGGCGCCACCATGGTGGAGTTCAAGCTAGAGGCGCCGGGCCGCTACATCCTCGTAGACCACGCCCTCTCCCGCCTGGAGCGCGGCCTCGCCGGCTACCTCATCGTCGAAGGCGATCCCAGCCCCAGCGTCTACGTGGAGACGCCGGTCAAATAGCTTCGCGCCTGCCCTCGCGAATGCGGGGCGCTCCGGTGAGCCGGAGCGCCCCGTTTGACGGGTGCGCGCCTCCTCCGTATCCTAGTGGTCACGCCGCCTCCGGCACAGAGGAGCAGAGGATCAGATGACCACCACGGAACGCCCCATCGCCCAGAACGCAGCCCCCTACCGGGTGCTCGGCACCCGCCCTCTCCGCCATGACGGCGTAGACAAGGTCACCGGGCGCGCCAAGTACGGCGTGGACGCCAGCGTCCCCGGCATGCTCTACGGCGCCGTGCTCCGCAGCCCCCACGCCCACGCCCGCATCCTGCATATCGATACCGCCGCCGCCGAAGCCCTCCCCGGCGTCAAGGGCGTCGTCACCGCCAAGGACATGGGCATCTACCAGCGCCCCCTGGACTACGCCCAGACCATGCGCAACCCCCGCTTCATCGCCGAGCAAATGCTCGCTAGCAAGAAGGTTGTATACAAGGGCCAGGGAGTCGCCGCCGTCGCCGCCGCCAGCCTGCACATCGCCCAGGAGGCCGCCGCCCTCATCCGCGTGGACTACGAGCCGCTGCCCGCCGTCCTCTCCCTGGACGACGCCATGCAGCCCAACGCCCCCAAGGTCCACGACGACCTCACCACCCGCGTCATCGCCGCCGACCACACCCGCAAGCAGGACAGCGGCACGTCCTCCAACGTCGCCGGCCGCCTGGAGATGAAGCGTGGCGATCTCGCCGAGGGCTTTCGCCGCGCGGCTTTCGTCGCCGAAGCCGAGTTCCGCACCAGCCGCGTGCACCAGGGCTACATCGAGCCGCACAACGCTACCGCCTACTGGGCGCCAGACGGCAAGATTACCATCTGGAACAGCTCCCAGGGCGCCTTTACTATCCGCGAGCAAGTTGCTGAGGTTTTGCAGGTTCCAGAGTCCCAGGTGCGCATCATCCCCCTGGAGATCGGCGGCGGCTTCGGCGGCAAGACCACCACCTACCTGGACGCTGTGGCCGCCCTCCTTTCCAAGAAGACCGGCCACCCCGTCAAGATGCTCATGACCCGCCGCGAAGTCTTCGAGGCCACTGGCCCTACGCCTGCCACCCTCATGCGCTGCAAGATCGGCGCGGACAAAGACGGCAAGCTCACCGCGGGCTATCTTTTCCTGGCCTTTGATGCCGGCGCATTCCCCGGCGGCGCTGTCGGCGCAGGAGCCACCACCAGCTTCGCCCCCTACAAGCTGGACACCGTGCTCGTGGAAGGCTATGACGTTGTCCTCAACAAGCCCAAGGTGCACTCCTACCGCGCCCCCGGTTCGCCGCAAGCCGCCTTCGCCGTGGAAAGCATCCTCGATATGCTCGCCGCAAAGCTCGGCCTCGACCCCCTCGAACTGCGCCGCCGCAACGCCGCCCATGAAGGCGACCGCCTTCCCAACGGCGTCCCCCTCAACAGCGTCGGCATTGACGAAGTCATCGCCGCCATGCAAAAGCACCCCCACTATAGCGCCCCGCTCGGCGGCCCCAATCGCGGGCGCGGCGTCTCCCTCGGCTACTGGGGCAACGCCGGCAAACACTCCTCGGCAACCCTCTCCCTCGGCGCCGATGGCAAGGTCAGCCTCGTCACAGGTTCCGTGGACATCGGCGGCAGCCGTGCCGCCCTCGCCATGCACGCCGCTGAAGTACTTGGCCTCGCCGCGGAAGACATCGTTCCCGCCGTCGGCGACACCGAGTCCGTGGGCATGACCGATATCACCGGCGGCAGCCGCACCGCCATGGCCACCGGCGCCGCCGTCTATGAGGCCGCGCAGATGATCAAGCGCGAGATGATCCGTCGCGCCGCCCTCCTCTGGGAGGTCAAGCCCGAAGACGTCTCCTTCGACCACGGCCTATTCGTCAACACCAGGCAGCCCACTGACAGGCTCACCTTCCAGCAAGTTGCCGCCAGGGCCATGTCCACCGGCGGGCCGCTCACCGCATCCGCATCCGCCTTCCCCAAAAAGATCGCTCCCGCCATCTGCGGCAACATCGTCGACGTAGAAGTGGACCCGGAGACCGGCAAGGTCGCCGTGCTGCGCTTCACCGTAGTCGAAGACGTCGGCACCGCGGCGCACCCCAGCTACGTGGAAGGCCAGATGCAAGGCGGCACGGTGCAGGGCATCGGCTGGGCCCTCAGCGAAGAGTATTGCTGGAACGACTCCGGCGCCATGCTCAACCCCACCTTCCTCGACTACCGCATGCCCACCTCGCTCGACGTTCCCATGATCGACACCGTGATGGTGCACGTTCCCAATCCCTATCATCCTTTCGGCGTGCGCGGCGTCGGCGAAGTCTCCATCGTCCCCCCGCTCGCCGCGCTAGCCAACGCCGTCTCCCACGCCATCGGCGCGCGCATGACCAGCCTGCCCATGTCCCCTGCCGTCGTGCTGCAGGCCCTGGCGGGGAAGAGAGCCTGATCCAATTGCAACACCCTGCCTCCCCCCTCCCTGGCCCACCGGGCGCCAGCCGCCGTGACTAACCCCGCGGACCCGCCCGCATCGCCTGAAACGCGCCCGCATCCCCTGGCCGCATTCCGCCACCGCGACTATCGGCTGCTCTTCACCAGCGGCTTCCTCTCCGGCAACGCGCTGCAAATGCGCGTCCTCTTGAATTCGCTCTCCCTCTACCGCATCACCAACCAGTCCGAGCTGCTCCTCGGCCTGCTCGGCGCCTTTGAGGCCGTGCCCATCCTCTTGTTCGGTTTGATCAGCGCCTCCTTCACCGACGTGGTCAACCGCAAGAAGATCATAGTATGCGTCCAGTTGCTGAATATCATTCCCCCCCTCACCATGGGACTGCTCGTCCTCACCGGCGACGGGACCTTCGGCCACCTGGCCCCGTGGCACATCTTTCTTTTCACCTCACTCTCCGCCGTCGGGAGCTCCCTGGAGTACCCTTCGCGGTTCGGCATGCTGCCCCGCGTCGTGCCGCAGAACGCCTTGCTCAACGCCATCGCCCTCAACTCCGTGCTCTTCCAGATCGTTTTCTTCACCGGGCCGCTCCTGGCGGGGCAGGCGGACCGTATTGGGTTCGGCGTCCTCTACCTCGTGAGCGCGGGATTCTACGTTCCGGCCATAGTCGCCACGCTTTCCATACGGGCCACCGGCAAGCCGCAAGGGGAGCGCCGCACCGTCTCCCTCAGCGTCATCAAGGAAGGCTATCGCTTCGTCCGCGGACAGCAGGTGCTCTGGGCCGCCATCATGGTGGACTTCTTGCTGGTGCTCGTCGCCTACTTCCGCTACTTCTTCCCCGTGCTCACCGAGGAGGTGTATCACCTGGACTCAACTTATCTCGCCTGGCTCAACGGCGCCGCCGCCATCGGCACCGCCCTCGGCATCGGCACCTTCCTCCTCGTCTCCCGCTCCCTGCCCAGCGGCCCGCTGTTCCTCTTCGCCGTCGCAGGCCATGCCGCGGCCTTCATCCTCGTAGGGGCGGCCCCCTGGTTCTGGATGGGAATCGTCGGCGCGGCGGCCATGGGCTACACCGACCAAATCAGCGTGATCGTGCGCCAGAACATCGTCCAGAAGAATACGCCCGACAATCTGCGGGGACGCACGTCAGGGTTCATGACCATCTTCGCCACCGTGGGCAACGGCGCCGGGTCCACCGTAGCCGGTCTGTCCGCGAACCAGCTTGGCCCGCGCCTTGCCCTCATCGGCGGCGGCATTGCCGGGCTTGGCGTCGCCGCATTCAGTGCCATCCGCTGGCCCGCCCTCCGCCGCGTCCGCGACTAGCCCAGCCCACCGCCGCGCCTTGTCCTCTCACTCAACCTTTGGCGCGGGCGTTAGCGCACGCGGCAGCGCCCTAACCTACACCAGCCGCTACTGCGTCAGATGTAGCGTCCTATCCAATCCCGTCACGATCAGCCGCACCGCAATCGCGGCCAAAAACAGGTGCGACACCTTCGATAGCGCCTGCAACCCGCCCTTGCCCAGGAACGCCGCGAACAACCCCGCCAGCAGAAACACCACCCACGCAATCGCGATGTTCGCCACAAACGCCGGCAACACCACGTCATACCCTGACTGATCGCTCAGGATCAGCAGCGTCGCCAGCGTCGCCGGGCCCACCGTCAGCGGCGTGCCGATAGGCACCACCGCGATCATCTCCCGCTTGTCCGGTATTTGATACGAGCTTTGCCCCACCAGGTCCTTAATTGCAAGCACAAGCAGCACGATGCCGCCGGCGATGGCGAAGTGATCCACCTCGATCGAAAGGAACCGCAACAGCGTGCGCCCCGCAAACAGAAACCCCAGCCCCAGCGTCAGCGCCGTGAACAACGCGATGTTGACCATCTTGAACCGCTCCCACCGTGACGAGCCTTCGCTCAGCGCCAGGATGATGGGAACGGTGCCGATGGCGTCAATCGCCACCAGCAGCGGCACAAAAGAAAGGAGAAAATCTTTTCCGTACGAGTCCACGCTGAACATTATCCGCTCTCACCGGGGCGCCCGCAACGCCGTTGCACACGCTCTCGTCCCTCGCCTGCATTGCCGAAATTGCTTGACACCCCTGAGCCTGGATGCTACGCTCCGCCCGCTTTGCGCCACCCGGCGCCGCTGAGAAGTCTCCACCCACGCACGCAGAGGAGCAACCGCATGCCCGCCAAGAAAAATCCCATCATGTTCAGCATGTCCGTCACCCCGTTCACCTCGGACGGCAAGCTGGACGAGCCTGCGTATCGCGCCCACCTGCGCAGGATGGTCGCCGCCAACAACGGCGTCTACCTCGGCAGCGGCGGCGCCGGTGAAGGCCACGTCCTCACCCTCACCGAGCTCAAGCGCGTCTACAAGATCGGCGTAGAGGAATGCAAAGGCAAGGTTCCCACCTACGCCAACCCCCGCGAGCCGCGCTCCGCCGACGCGATGTACGAAGTCTGCAACCTTGCCCATGACGCCGGCGTAGAAGTCGTGCAGCTCTATCCCCTGGACGCGGGCCACGGCATGCGTCCCACCTACCTGGAGCAGGAGACCTACTACCGCACGCTCCTCGGTGCCATCAAATACCCCGTTTCCATTTCAGTCCACGTCGCCGTGGGCTACACCACGCCCGTCTCCCTCCTCAAGAACCTCTGCGCCGACTACAAGAATATTCAAGCCATCAACGTCATGGGCCCGCCCTTGAGCTACTTCGTGGAAGTCAAGGACGCCGTGCGCAAAGACATCGCCCTCTACACCGGCATCGCCAACGTCCTCATGAGCCTGCCCCTCGGCTCCAACGGCTGCCTGGAAGCCGAATCCAACATCGCTCCTAAGCTCTGCCGCTCCGTCCTCGACCACTACCTCAAGGGAGATATGGACAAGGCCGGCGAGGCCATGACCAACGTCATTCGCCTGGGCAACATCGTCAACCGCTGGGCGCCGTCCACCGCCCGCTGGTGCAAAATGGGCCTCAAGGTCCTCGGCCTGGGCAACGGGGTGCTGCGGCCCCCATACATGCTGCCGTCCGAGGCAGAGCAGCAAGAGATGGGCCGCCTCTTCGACCACATGCGCCTCCGCGAAATCGAAGGCTTGCCTGTAAAGAAGACCCCCGGCAAGGCCCGTCGCTAGCCGGTCTTTGATGTAGCGTATTGGGGGTCACCGCATGCCCGCTCGCAATCCCGGCACCTTCATCATCAGCCTCACCTGCTATGACGGCGCCGCCAAGTTCGACCCCGTCGCCCAGCGCGGCCATTTCAAGCGCATGGCCGCAGCAGGCATCGGCGTCTACGCCGGCGGCGGCGGCAGCGGCGAGGCCTACACCCTCACGCCGGACGAATACCGCCAGCTCATGCTCATCGCCCGCGAAGAGCTCAAAGGCAAGGTCCCCGTCCGCATCATGGGCGTCGAGCCCCGATCCGCCGAGCAGATGGTGGCCCTCTACCACCTCGTCAAGCCCTATGATCTCGACGCCATGCAGATCTACTCCCTCGACCAGGGCCACGGCGAGCACCCCAACCCTCGCGAGATGGAGACCTACTTCCGCGATATCCTTACCGAAGTGAAGATGCCCTGCGTCCTCTCCAGCCACATGTCCGTGGGCTACTTCATCCCCATCTCCCTCATCAAAAGCCTGGCCAACGACTATCCCCACCTCATCGGCATCAACGCCACCAACCCTGACGTGCGCTACATCACCGAGCTTCGCGACACCCTCGGCGACCGCGTCGAGGTCCACGTCGGCGGGCCCATGCAGGGGCTGACCGCACTCTCCCTCGGCTGCCAGGGCTTCCTCACCTCGGAAGGCAACCTCGTCCCCCGCCTCTGCGTCGCCGTCATTGACGCCTACAAGAAAGGTAACCTGGAAGAGACCTTCAATACCTACGCCCTGCTCCTCCGCGTCTTCCAGGAAAACACCAAGCACGGCAGCATTCGCGGCATCAAGGCCGCCCTCGCCATCCTCGGCCTCCCTGGCGGCTACCCTCGCAAACCTCGCCTGCCCGTCACCGATGAGCAGCGCCACGATATCGCCCGCTGGGTCCGCGACCTGGACATCAAACGCTGGGCCTAGCCTTCCCACGCCCGGCAACCCGCTGGCTAACCCCTGCGTGCCTACACCCATACTGCGGGTACGCCCTCACCCCACAAGCACCCCTTCGAGCGATATTACTCTGCACTACATGCCCTATCATATAGATGTAACTGCAAGGACATAGGGCTGGAGACACGCGCTAGACACCCTCAGTGCGTGCCCATGATTCAAGCTCTCAGCGCAGGCTGAGAAAGGTCGGTATTGTATGAAGACCGAAATGAAGCGTCATCAGCGCGGTTTCACTCTCATTGAGCTGATCGTCGCCCTTGCCATCATGGGCGTACTGGCCGCCATTGCCGTGCCCAGCACCATCATCTTCCTCAACCGCGGCGGCGCTGTGGCTCTCGACTAGGACACTGAAGTGATCCGCAACGCGGTTACCGTGTTTAAGACAGACAAGCATAAGGGGCCCAACGGCACGCCTGAGTGGGGACTGAGCTCCCTTGCCGCCAAGCAACTCTTTCCCACCAAGGACGGCCTGGTCGCCAGCCTTGAACTCAGCACCAACCTCACGGACAGTGCTTTCACCGACCGCAGCAACTACAAGGTCATGGTCTACGTTGCCGGCCCCACCGCCGGTGCCGGGGCCACAGACGCCCAAATCACCGCCGGCGCGGTATGGATGGGCCTCCTCATCAACGAGCCTTCGGCTACGGTTGGCACGGAGAACTAGGCGGCAGGCACAGCGCACCCCCTCGCCGGGGAGAAGGGCCGCTACCTCCAGAAGTTCCCCCAGTCCTCCTCCACCACCAACTCCGGCGCATTCTCCGCCGGCACGTACACCTGGGTTGTGGTCCAGAACGGCGACGTTATCCCCGCCTACAAGAAGGCCACTGACGAATGGTACACCGGCAATAACGACGTCTACCCCTAACCTTCGGTCTCCCGCACAAGAAAGGGGCCTGCTGCAGAGCAGGCCCCTTTTCTTTTCCTCCTCGTCCCTCCAACCCTAGGGGAACATCAGCACCGTCCGCGCCACCTCACCCGCCTTCATCGCGCGGAACGCCTCGTTCACATCCTCCAGCCTGCCCCGCCGCGTAATCATCTCCTCCAGCTTCAGCCTGCCCTGCCTATGAAACTCGATCAGCATCGGCATGTCTATGCGAAACCGGTTTGACCCCATCGTGCAGCCCTGGATCTTCCGCTCGCCCAGCAAGAAGCGTCCCTCGATCTCCACCTTATGCCCCACGGGGATCATGCCGATCACCGTGCACGTCCCGCCCGGCCGCAGCGCGTAAAACGCCTGCTCCGCCGTCTGCTTCAGCCCGATCGCCTCAAACGTGTAATCCACCCCGCCGTCCGTCAGCGACCGCAGCTTCGCCACCGCGTCGCCCGATGACGAATCCACCACATGCGTCGCCCCCATCTCCAGCGCCCGTCCCAGCTTCGCCTCGTTGATATCCACCGCAATGATCATCCGAGCCCCCGCGATGCGCGCCCCCTGGATCGCCGAAAGCCCGATCCCTCCCGCGCCGAACACCGCCACCGTCGCTCCCGGCTCCACCTTCGCCGTATGCAGCACCGCCCCCACGCCCGTGATCACCCCGCAGCCGATCAGCGCCGCGCGGTCCAACGGAAACTCCGGGTCAATCTTCACCACCCCCGTCTCCGCCAGCAGCATATGATCGGCATACCCCGCCACTGCGGCGAACTGCACCACCGGCTTTCCCCGGCGGCTCAACCGCGGCGCGTCCGACTTCGCCCGGTTCGGCTTGTTCGTGCACAGGTGCGGCTGCCCCGTAAGACACCGCGCGCACTGCCCGCAGAACACCGATACGCACGCGATCACATGGTCCCCCGGCTTCACATACGTCACCTGCGACCCCACCGCCTCCACCACTCCCGCCGCCTCATGACCCAGCACCGCGGGCGCATCCAGCGGGTACAGCCCCTCCACGTGATGCAGGTCGCTATGACACACCCCGCTGGCTACCGTGCGCACCAGCACCTCCCGCTCCAGCGGCTTGGCGATCTCCAATTCCTCGATCACCAGCGGCTGATGCGCGCCGTGAAACACTGCTGCTTTCATTTGCCTCTCCTGGGGACCGCCCCGATCGCCTTATTTGAACGTTAGCGCCATTATACGGGCCTGGCAACACCGCGCCTTGCTGCACGCCGCATCAGGCCGTAGGTTGGTGCGCCATGGCCATCCTCTCGGTTCTCGCCTTACGCCTGCTCACGGCGCTGCCGTGCTCCGCTGGCCGCGGCAGCCGGAGTGCCGCTGGACTGCGGCACATGCGCTGGCGCTCCTGGCAGTCCTGACCGCTCTCAAAGAGTTTCAGGAGTACGCTTTGCACCTAGGTCGCTGGCTGGATGGGTTCACCATCCTGGACGCGCTGCATGCCGTCTGGCGTTGGATCATCCCTTGGTGAACGACCCCGCTCGCTACACCCAGCGCCGCACCCGCGCGCGATACCCCCGGTACACCTCCCCGAACTTCCGCTCCAGGTAGCATTCCTCGCGCAGGATCACCCCATAGTGCAGCACCGCCGCCAGCCCTGGCAGCGTCGCCCGCGCCATCCCGCTCTGTAGCAGGCACGCCACGCCCGCGTGGAACAACACCATCCCCACATAAATCGGGTTGCGCGTGAACCGAAACGGCACGCCCTCCACCAGCGCCGTCGCCGCTCGATGCGGGTCAGGGTTCGTCCCCGCGCGCAGCATGACACCCAGCGCCCACGCCGCCAGCGCCGCCGGCATGAGGGCTGCGCCCAGAGGAACAGCGATGGTTCGGGGAAGGATTGAAAGCGGGAAGGCCCAATCCAGCAGCAGCCCTGCGCCCAAGAAACCCGCCAGCAGCAACGGAGGCCGGGCGATAACCCCAGGCGTATCCTCTCCGTCGTGCCGCACTGGACTACGCGTTACGCGTCCTCGATGCCCTTCCCGATAATGTAGTCCACGGCAGCCTGCACCGTCGAGATCTTCTCAGCATCCTCGTCGGAAATCTCCAGCTTCGTCTCGCCTTTGGAGAACTCTTCCTCCAGCGCCATGATCAACTCCACCAGGTCAAGAGAATCGGCGTTGAGGTCCTCGATAAAGTTGGCGCTAGGCAGAACCTGCGCCTCCTCCACGCCGAGTTGCTCCACCACTACCTTCTTGACCCGATCAAAAACCTTCGCCACTGGTCACCTCCGGGAGGTTTCGGTCTTCTTCGCTGCTGCTGCGTCGTCCAGGACAGAACCCAGGACGCCATTGATAAACCGGTGAAGATTCTCTCCGCCAAACGTCTTGGCCAGCTCCACCGCTTCATTCACCGCCACCTTTGGCGGCGTCTTTTCATGGGGCCTCGGCCCCGCGTTGGGCCCCGTCACATTGTGCATCAGAATCTCAAAGATGGCAATACGGAGAATGGTGCGGTCAATCGCTGCAAGCTGCGCCACGGGGAACGCCGGCGCATGCGCCGCTATAACCGCATCCAGTTGCTCGCGATGCTCCATCACACCCTGCGTCAGCTCCCGCGCCAGCGTTGCTGACACCTCCGGCAACCCATCTTCCGCAATCGTCCGATCCAACGCATCGCGCCAGTCATGGCCCGTGCAATCGGCTTCATACAAGACTTGCAGCGCGGCAATGCGCCCTTTTCTGCGTGAGTCGGCCATAAGAATATTCTCGCCGCGTGTAGGTCCAGGCTTCGTGGCGCGGGCGGGAAAATCGTCCCGGCGCCGCTGGGGCGCCTTACAACGCGAACGCCCGCACAGACGCCAGGTCGTTCACGGCAATCGCCTTCGCATCCGGGGCGATACGCTTCGCTAGGCTGGTCAGCACCCTGCCCGGCCCAATCTCCACAAACGCCCCCACGCCGCTCTTTACCATGAAATCCACCGACTTCGACCACTGCACACAGCGCACAAGCTGCTCTGCCAGCTCCGTCCGTATCTCCCACGCGTGAGACAGCGGCACCGCCCCCGTATTGCTCACCACGGGGACTGCGGCCTTCACCATGCGCGCCTTCTCCAGCGCCTCCACCATCCCCGGCACCGCCGGCTCCATCAGGCTGGAATGAAATGCCCCGCTCACGCCCAACGGGATCGCCTTGCGGGCCCCCATGGCGCGGGCAAGGTCAATGGCGCGCACCAGCGCGTCCTTCGCCCCGCTGATCACAATCTGCCCGCTCGAGTTGATGTTGGCGATCTCCGCGCCCGTCTGCTGGCACACCTGCTCCACCAGCGAATCGTCCAGCCCCAGGATCGCCGCCATCCCGCCTTCGCGCACCTGGCCCGCGTACTGCATCAGCCGTCCGCGCTCCCGCACCAGCCGCAGCGCATCGGCAAAGCCCAGCGTCCCTACGGACACCAGCGCCGTATACTCCCCCAGCGAATGCCCCGCCACGAACGCCGGCGCCCCGCCGGACAAGCCGCCGTGCGCCTCCGTCAGCGCCCGCAACGACGCCACGCTCGCTGCCAGGATCGCCGGCTGCGCGTTCACCGTCTGCGTCAAATCCTCTTCCGGGCCCCAGAAACACAGCTTGGACAGAGAAAAGCCGAGAATATCGTCGGCCTCCTCGAACGTCTGCCGCGCTGCCGGCGACTCCTCGTACAGGTCCGCTCCCATGCCCACGGCCTGCGAGCCTTGGCCGGGGAACACATATGCCGTTTTCAGTCTGCTGGGGGCATCTATCATACGTTGCTTCTCTAACCTCATCCGACGCTCTATCGCGCGACGTTCCTGCCGCCTACTCGGCCGCCACCTTGATCACCTGGCGGCCGGCATACGTGCCGCACACCTTGCACACCATGTGTGACAGCTTGGGGTTGCGGCACTGCGGGCACACGCCCAGAGTCGCCTTCGGCGCGGCAAAGTGTGATGCGCGATGTCCGCGCCGGGACTTGGAACGCTTGCGTTTCGGCAGGGGGGCCATGATCTCTTCCTTTGCTTGCTAACGTAATTTCCCGCGCAGCGCTTCCAGCCCCGCCCATCGCGAGTCCTCGGTGCTGGTGCGGCAATCGCAGGCCGTCTCGTTCCGATTCACCCCGCACGTGGGGCACAGCCCCCGGCAGGCTTCCGTACATAATGGTTTCATCGGCGTCTTCATCACCGCATACTGCCGCACCGCCTCCCCCAGGTCCAGCGTATGCCGCTTGTTCAGCGTGAATGCCCCTTCAGGCAGAGGATCATGCAGGCGCGCGCCCGTCGCCAGATCAATCGTGGGAAAGAACTCCTCCGCGAACTGGAGGCGCAGCGGATGGGTGAAGCGAGAGAGACACCGGCTGCAGGAGCACCATACCGCGGTGTCCAGCTCTACCGTCGTCAAAATACTCTTGTCGGTCTTCATCAAGCGAACCGTACCCGTAACCCGGGTTGCGATCTCCTCATACCTCCGCTCCTCGTCATCCACGGTATACCGGCGTTCCGTCCCCGTGGTTGACTTGAGTAGCTCCGACACATTCCACTGCACGCCGCCGAGCCTCCCTCCACCGGAAAACAACCCGGGCAACTATAGCAATCGCCCTGGAGCATGTCAATGCGTCTGCATCAGTGGCGAAGTCTCTCAGTCACCGTTTGCGATTTTTTTCGCAAACTTCGTTCAAAGTATAGCAGCTTTTCACAGATTCGGCAACCGGAGCGTCCGCCCAACAGGTTCGATCTTGTTCGGCGTCGCTCACCGCACACCCCCCTGCGTAGCATATATATTATGATAGCCGTCGCACCCTACTCCCAGAGGACACCATGACCTACCAGTACATCCTGTTCGATGTCAGCGATGGCATCGCCACCCTCACCCTCAACCGTCCGGACAAGATGAACGCCCTGCTGGAAGAGGAGCTCCTGGAGATCCACGATGCCGTCGCCCGCGCCCGCGTAGACGCCTCCGCCCGTGTCCTCGTCATGACGGGTGCGGGAAACGCTTTCTGCTCCGGCGCTGACCTCAGCCGCCTGGCGCGGCAGGCCGCCGGCGGATCGGCCCACGCCCTCAAGCGCCGCCAGGACCCCGTCGGCTGGTTCATGCAGGCCATCTACGACTTCCCCAAGCCCACCATCGCCGCCGTCAACGGCCCCGCCATCGGCGGCGGCTGCTCCCTCGCCCTCGTCTGCGATATCCGTATCGCCTCTGACCAGGCCAAGCTCGGCATGGCCTGGGTCGCCCGCGGCATCCCCCCTGATACCGGCGCCACCTGGCTCCTCCCCCGCCTCGTTGGCCCCGCACGCGCCGCCGAGTTAGCCTACACCGCGCGCACCCTGGACGCCCAGGAGGCCCTGCGCCTCGGTCTCCTCCAAAGCGTCGTCCCCCACGCCGAGCTTCCCGCCGCCGCGCGCGCCCTTGCCCGCGCCATCGCCCAGCAGCCCCCCCTCGCCATCGAACTCGCCAAGCGCGGCATGCAACGCGCCTTCGCCTCCACCTTCGCCGAAGCCCTCGACTTCGAGACCTTCGCCCAAGAAGCAGCCTTCGCCTCCCAGGATTTCAAAGAGGCCATCGCCGCCTTCAAGGAAAAGCGCACCCCCACATACACCGGGCGCTAACTTTTCCTCAGCCTAACCGGAGGCGCCGGCCGCTTCGCCAGCAGGAAGAAGATGGTCCCCACTCCCCCCAGCGCACCCATTACCATAAAGGCAAGCTGATAGCTCCCCGTCCTGTCCGCCATGTACCCCGCCAGGAACGGGGCGAAGACGTTCCCCACCGCCAGCAGCAACATGGATACGCCGAGGATCGCGCCGAAGGCCGCCCGTCCAAAATACTCCGCGCGGATGGAGCTCATGATCGGCCCGCGTATTCCCCACGAGATGCCGTACAGCAAGGCGAACCCCACCACCCACGCCGCGTTCGTGGCAAACGCCAGCGCCAGCATCCCCAGAATCTGCCCGCCCATGCCGAGCGCCGCCAGCACCCGCTTCTCCACCCGGTCGGCAAGGTAACCGCCACACACCTGCCCCGTCATGGTAAATGCCGTCATCAGCGCAAGCATGACGCTCGCCATCTCCACGGACATCCCCACCCGCTGAACCAGATGCGGGATCAAGTGAACACTGATCGTCGCTACAAGCAGCGACGCCGAAGCATGTCCGGCCGCAATGTACCAGAACGCTGATGTCCGCATCGCCTCTTTCAGGGTGAAGTCCCCTGCTTCCACATCTCCCGTCGCGTTCCCCCCCTGCGCCACGGCAACGCCATCCGGCGTCAGGCCATACATCTCCGGGCTATCCCGCACCATCCGCGCCAGCGGTATCCCCAGCGCCAGCAACACCAGCCCCGACCCGAACGCCGTGTGCCTCCACCCAAATGCATCCAGGCTCCACGCCACAACCGGCAGCAGCAGCCCACCCAGACTGCTCCCCAGCCCTACCAGCCCCATCGCCGACGCCCGCCGCCGCCGGAACCAGTGCGCCACCGCTGTATTCAGCGTCACCCACCCGCACTGCGCCGATCCCAGAAAGATAAAGAAGAACGCCGCATACATCTGCGGCAGGTTCTGCACAAAGCTCAGGCCCAGCACCCCGCCCGCCAGCACCACCACGCCTATTGTCGCCATCAACCGCGACCCCAGCCGGTCCACCAGCTTCCCCTGGAACGGCGAGATCACCCCAATGATGATCTGCCCCATGGAGAACGCCCCCGCCACCGTCGTCTTGCTCCAGTGGAACTCATCCTGAAAATGGACGAAGTACGCCCCAAATGCCTGCAAGATCAGCAGCGTCGTCAGCGTGGAAACCCCCGCCGCGCCGATGACGACCCCCCAGCCGGCGAACAACCGTGGCCGGCGCGACGCTCCAGAGGAAGATCCCGTGGTCAAATATCACCCAGGCGGGGTGCGCGCCTGCCCAAGACTGCAAGCTGCGGCAACCAGGCCACTGCGGCATCATACCAAAGGGCAGTCCCCCACGCGCGGGAACAGCACCCCTACCTCGCCTTAGCCCTTGCCTATGCCAAGTCGCTGACCTTAGGCCCAATACGCTGCGCAATGGGCGCCAGCTTCTTGAGATCGAAACCGTACAGCTTGGCCGCGTTTTCCCCCAGCATGGCCCGCACCTCACCTTCGGGAACGCCGGCGAACATCGTCTTCAGCCGCTCGTGCGACTTGGGCCACGTGCCTTCGATGTGGGGGTAATCGGAGCCCCACATAATGCTCCGCACGCCCAGCGCATGCCGAGCCTCCACCTCCGGCCGATCCCCCGGCGGCGATGCCCCCACATAGCACTGCCGCGCCCAGTATTCGCTGGGCTTGAGCTTGATGAGCTGCCGCAGCATCTCCACATTGCGCTCCGCGGCCAGGTAGTCGAAGAGCTGGAGCAGGTAGGGGATCATCCCGCCCCCCGCTTCCGTGATCACCACGTTGAGCTTGGGGTAGCGCTCCAGCACCCCAGGCCACAGCAGGAACCAGAACAAGCGGTAGGTGGTCAGGTAGACCTCCGTGGTGAGAATCCACCGAGCGCCTGGGAGATCGCCGTAGTTGAGGGTAGGGCCTGCGGCGTGGGTGTGCACCGGCATGTCCAGGTCAGCGCATGCCGCCCAGATAGGCTCGTAGCGGGGGTGGTTCCAGAACTTTTCGGGGTCGTCAGTCCACAGGCTGAGCGCGGGGAGCATGATGCCGCCGCGCAGCCCCGCCTTGCGAGCCCACTCGATTTCTTTGACGGCCTGCTTGGGGTCGTCAGGGGCAATGAGGGCAACGCCCGCCTGGCGCTCAGGGGCAGCGGAGCAGAAATCGGCGAGCCAGCGATTGTGGGCGCGGCAGCCGGCTTGCCGCAGCTTCACGGGCACGTCCATGCGCGGTGCGGCAAAGCCGACGCCGAAGGGCGGATGGTTCTTGTTTTGCCCATCGGCGAAGACGACCTCGCCGGCCAGCCCTTCGCGGTCAAGCTCGCGAAGACGCACGCCGGAGTCCCATGCGCCGTTCATGCCCCCTTCTTTGACGGGAGCTTGCTCGGCGAACCACTTACGGCGCTTGGCGCCCGCGGTATCCACCTTGATCCCGCCCGAACGGCCCGAATTCACCGCCGCCTTCGCAGCCGCCAGCCATTGGTCATACTCGCCGCGAAGTTTGGGGGCCACATAGCCGCGGTACATCTCCGGCGTTGCCCCCGCGTGGCAGTCGGAGGAGATCATGACGTAACGATCCATGCGCGTGCCTTTATTTCTGTTTGGAACCATTGCCTAGTAGCGCCATCCCGCCGCCTTCTGGTAGTTTCTCGCATCCTGGCCCGAGCCGATGTCCCACTTAGCAGGCACCTTGGCGCTGCCCGCATAGAGCAGGCCCACGGTGAAGATGGCCATGCCGCCGCCGGTGGGCGCACCCTTATCGATAGCGAGCTTCATGTACTCCGTGCGCCACTTCTTGTAATCGTCGAGCGTAATGGCTGCCTGCCATTTTTTCCCCGCGTCTGTAATGTCCGCGTCATAGTTCACGTTGAAGCCGCCCACGGTGTGGCTAGACGCAGCGGTGGCGCCGGCTGTGGGGGACGCGCCCAGGTACCACATGCCGGAGACGGTGGGCTTGTTGAAGGCCCCGTTGTCGCCAAACGCCCGGCCGAAGATCTTGTTCTGGAAGCTCACGAAGTCCATCGGCTGGCGGTTGATTTTGATCCCGAGCTTCTCCCATCCCACGACCACTGCCTCCATGATTTCCGTGCCTTCCGGCAAGTTGCTGCGGGGGTAGATGATGAAGTCCAAATCGAAGCCGTTGGGATAGCCCGCCTTGGCGAGCATGTCCTTGGCCTTGACCGGATCGTAGGCAGGAAGCGACTGCTTGATGTAGCCGTAATCCAGTGGCTGAGATGGGTAGTCTACCGATGCGACGCCACGACCCTGAAGAAAGGTCTTGACGATGGTCTCTCGGTCTACGCCGTAGTAGCCGAGCGCCTTGATAACGTCATAGTTGGCAATAGGGTTGGGCTTGCCGTCGTACTGCTTGGCGAACTGCGCCTCAAAGCGGAATGCGCCGACGCCGGAGTTTTCCTTTTCGAAGATTT
>SHYB01000049.1 GCA_009693015.1 Dehalococcoidia bacterium | reverse complement strand
CTGGAGGCGGCGGAGCGCTTGGGACACCCGCTGCCGCAGGAGCATCGCGGGAGTTTTCTGCTGGGGAGCACGACGCCGGATGTGCGGTTGTTCGCGGGGTGGGAACGGGAACGCACGCATTTTTTCAAGCTGGAGAGCGATGGCCCCGGAGCGGGGTTCGCGGGCATGGTGCATCGGCATCCGAACCTGGGACGGTCGGACAGGCTGGGGCGGGAGACGCTGGCGTTCATGCTGGGGTATCTCAGTCACCTGGCGGTGGATGAGCACTGGATCGCGCAGGTGTACCGGCGATTTTTCGGGAGGCAGTCCCCGATGGCGGGGGATCCGATGGCGAATGTGCTGGACCGGGTGTTGCAGTTCGATATGGACCGTGCGGAGCGGGAGGGTATCGCCGACCTGGAAGGGGCGCTGGAGAGCATCAAGGGGAGCTACCGTGGCGTGGAGGTGGGGTTCATTGACCAGGACTTGCTGCGGCGGTGGCAGGAGGTGGTGATCCAGCGGACGGGACGGGAACTGCCGTGGGAGCGGTTCGGCGGCTATGTGCGGCGGGTGCGGCGGGACGTGGGAGAGGATGAAGTGGAGCGCATTGTGCAGGATGGGCCGGAGCTGGCGGCGCGGGTGCGGTCGCAGGTGAGCGATGGGGAATTGCGGCGCTTTCGCGAGGCGGCGCTGGCGGCGTTTGCGGCGACGGCGCGGGAGTATATGGGCGAGGAAGATTACCGGTGACGATTGTTGTGGGAGCGGCTCAAGTGCGGGAGCGGCTGCGCCGCTTGCGGACGGAGGCGCCGGCGCTGCCGGAGGGCGTGTCGCGTCGGATGTGGGAGGTGTTCGGCCGCGAGGTGAGCGTGGAGCAGGCGGTGGAGGAGATCATCGCGGCGGTGGGGGCGCGAGGAGATGCGGCGGTGCTGGAGTACGGACGGCGCATCGAGGGGCGGGAGCAGGGGGCGCTGGAGGTATCGCGGGAGGAGATCGCGGCGGCGCGGCGCTCGCTGGACGCGGGGCTGGCGGGGGCGCTGGCGGAGGCGGCGGAGCGCATCCGCGACTTTCACCGGCGGTGCGTGCGGGAAGGCGCGGGCCAAGGATGGTTCGACGCGGCGACGGGGCTGGGGCAGGCGGTGCGCCCGCTGGAACGGGTGGGGGTGTATGTGCCTGGGGGGACGGCGGCGTACCCGTCCACGGTTCTGCATACGGTTATTCCGGCACGGGTGGCGGGGGTGAAGTCGGTGGTGATCGCCAGCCCGCCAGGAGTGGACGGCAGGCCGTCGCCGGTGGTGCTGGCGGCGGCGGCGATCGCGGGGGCGGACGGGGTGTTGGCCATGGGCGGGGCGCAGGCGATTGCAGCGATGGCGCTGGGGACGGAGTCCGTGCCGCGGGTGGACAAGATCGTGGGGCCGGGGAATATTTTCGTGACGATGGCGAAGCGCAAGGTGTTCGGCCTGGTGGGGATCGACGGGTTGCACGGGCCGACGGAGACGCTGCTGATTGTTCCGGTCACAGGGGCGGACGCGGGGGCGAGCGCGGCGGTGTGCGCGGCGGACCTGTTGGCGCAGGCGGAGCATGACGCGCTGGCGACGCCGGTGCTGCTGACGAACTCGGCTGCGCTGGCGGCGGCGGTGGAGCAGGAGGTTCTGCGGCAGGTGCGTGAGCTTTCGCGCCGGGAGATGGCGGAGGCGTCGTGGTCGCAACGGGGGTGCATCGGCGTGGTGGGAACGGTGGAGGAGGCAATCGAGATCGCCAACGAGTTTGCGCCGGAGCACTTGTGCCTGATGACGCGGGACGCGGAACGGTATCTGCCGCTGGTGCGGAACGCGGGTGGGGTGTTTCTGGGGAGACACGCGCCGGAGGTGCTGGGGGACTACAACGCGGGGCCGAGCCATGTGATGCCTACGGGAGGCACGGCGCGGTTCGCCTCGGCGCTGGGGGTGCAGGATTTCATGAAAACGATGAGCATCATTGCCCTGCCCGAAACGACGGGCAAGGCGCTGGCGGGAGGCGCGGCGCGTATCGCTTTGGCAGAGGGTTTAACGGCTCACGCACGGTCGGCGAGGATGCGGGCAGGCGAGGGCGATGGAGGAACGCGGTGAGCGCGGGCGCAGGCAAGAATAAGGGGCTGTCGGGGCTGGTGCGGCCGGGGTTGTTGGGGATGAAGCCGTACCAGCCGATCGTGGCGCCGGGATCGCTGGCGGGGGATGGGGTGGGGCCGGGGGGCGAGCGCATCAAGCTGGACGGTAACGAGAACGTGTACGGTTGCTCGCCGCGGGTGCAGGAGGCGCTGCGGAACTATCGCGAGTACCACGTGTACCCAGACCCGGAACAGCGGGAGCTGCGGAGGGCGCTGGCAGTGTACGCGGGAGTGTCGCCGGAGCAGGTGCTGGCGGGCGCGGGAAGCGACGAGATTATCGACCTGCTGCTGCGCCTGACGCTGAACCCGGGGGAGAGCGTGATTGACTGCCCGCCGACGTTCGGGATGTACCGCTTTGGCGCAGACGTCTGCGGGGGGAAGACGATCACGGTGCGGCGGACGGAGACGTTTGACGTGGATATTGACGCGGTGCTGCGGGCGGCGACGCGGGAGACGAAGGTTATTTTCATTGCGTCGCCAAATAATCCCACGGGGGGGCTGACGCCGCGCGGCGACCTGCTGCGGCTGCTGGAGACGGGGGCACTGGTGGTGGCGGATGAGGCGTATTACGAGTTTTGCGGGGAGACGCTGGCGGGCGATGTGGCGCGGCACGAGAACCTGGTGGTGCTGCGGACGTTCAGCAAATGGGCAGGACTGGCAGGGTTACGGCTGGGGTATGGGATCATGGCCCCGGAGCTGGTGCAGCAACTGATGAAGATCAAGCCTCCGTATAATGTGAACGCGGCGGCGGAAGTGGCGGTGGGGGAATCGCTGAAGGACGCGGCGTACTTGCAGGGGACGGTGGCGGCGCTGGTGGGGGAGCGCGACCGGCTGTATGCGGCGCTGGGGGGGGTATCGTGGCTGGCGCCGTATCCTTCGCGTGCGAACTTTATCCTTTGCCGAGTCGAGGGGCGAGATGCGAAGCAGGTGCAACTGGGGCTGCGTCGCAAGGGTATCTATATCCGGCACTTCGCCACGCCGCCGTTGCAGAACTACATTCGCATCAGCGCGGGGAAGCCGGAGCATACGGACGCGGTGATCGCGGCGCTGCAAGGCCTGTAGGATCAGCAGGATACGCGAGGGACGGCGGGCGCGGATGGACTGGAAGGAGTGACGGCGATGGCACGCACGGCGACGATTAAGCGGGAGACGGGGGAGACGAAGGTGTCCCTGACGCTGGACGTAGACGGTACGGGGAAGCACGAGGTGTCCACGGGGCTGGTGATGTTCGACCATATGCTATCGCAGCTGGCGCGGCATGGGATATTCGATCTGCGGGTGCAGTCGAAGGCGAGCATGGACCCGGACGGGCATCATACGGTGGAGGATGTGGCGATCGCGCTGGGGCAGGCGCTGAATGAGGCGCTGGGGGAGAAGAAGGGGCTGGTGCGGATGGCGCATGCGTATGTGCCGCTGGATGAGGCGCTGGCGCTGGCGGTGGTGGACCTGTCAGGGCGGGGGTATGCGGTGGTGCAGGCGGAGTTTCGCGAGCAGGCGGTGGGGGATCTGCTGACGGACCTGGCGCGGCACTTTATGGAGACGCTGGCGCGGGAGGGCAAGTTCAATTTGCATACGCACATACTGGCGGGGTTGAACGATCACCATCGCGTGGAGTGCATGTTCAAGGCGGTGGCGCGTGCGCTGGGGGCGGCGACGCGGTTGGATGCGCGGATCGCGGGGCAGTCGCCCAGCACGAAGGGGATGCTGGAGCGGTAGGAGCGGCGATGCCGTGCCCTCCCGTCTGTCACCTGACGAGCCATCCCCCTGGCCCCCTTCCTTTCCTGGAAGGGGGTAAGAATAGGAGAAGACAGGGGCACATCCGCTGTACCCTTGCCAAAAAGGGGCGAAGCCCTCCCGATTCGCTTCGCTCATACGGGACTAATAGCTTTCTGGACATACCCCAGGAGAGGATGCTGCTGCACACGGACAACAGCCTCATAGCGTCCATATGATTCATTGAGCGGCGACGCGGTGGGGGCCCGCAGTGCGGGGCAGTCGCCCAGCACGAAGGGGATGCTGGAGCGCTAGGGGGCGGGCGGCGCGGGAGGAGGCGGCGGTGGGACGACGGCGATGGCGGGCTCGCGGCGGTGGCGGTGCAACGCGGCCATGAGGTCGGGCGGGGCGACGACGCCGGTGGAGACGACCATGGCGATACCGTCTTCCAGGGAGATGTCCGTGGCGATGACGTCTTCTTCGGGAAAGACGGCGAGGAAGCCGGTCTGGGGGGTGGGGGCGGTGGGCACGAGGATGTTGTGGTAGGTCTTGCCGCGGCCGTCAGTCACGGAGCCGGTGTGGAAGCCGATGGTGTACAGGCCCTTGCTGGGCCATTCCACAAGAACGACGCGGAACTTTGTGCCGCCGACTTTGGAGAACGCGTCTGTAATTTGCCGGAACATTCCATATAACCAACGCAGCATGGGGATGCGGCCGACGAACCCATCAAGTTGGGACTTGATGTAGCGCCCAAAGACGTTGGAGACGAGTACGCCGATGACGTAGACGGAGACGATGGTGATGCCGATGCCGACGCCGATGATGCGGCGTCCCCAAATTTCTTCCACCAGGGGTTGGACGAGGTCGTCGAGGAAGGTGAAGAGGAGGCGGAGGACGAGGAATGTGGCGACGAGGGGAATGAGGGCGAGAACACCGGCGAGGAGGGAGCGCCGGATGTGGGCGGTCAGCCGTGCGCGAATGGATTTGTGCGGGGGAGCGGGCTTGGATGGTGCGGGTTGCATGGGGTGTTAGGACTCCTGACCCGCAAGGTGGCGGGCGAAGGCGGCGAGGTTGTCGCGGGCGGAAGAGGGCAGGGGGAGGGACGCCAGGGATGCATCGGCGAGGCGCAGGGCGCGGGAGATGCGCTGCGCAATCCAGGCGGGGGAGCCGGTGCGATCGAGGATGGGGAGGATGGCGGCAAGGGCATCGTCGGTGATGGGGATGTCGCGGCGGCGGAGGGCGGCGAGGTGCTGGGCGTCGGCGCCGGTGGCGTGGGAGAGGGCGTGCAGCAGGGGCAGGGAGCGCCGATTGTCGAGGGCTTCCACGAAGCTTTTTGCTAAGGCCACGGGGTTTTCGACGGTATCAAGCTCCTGCCGCAAGCGCCATGCGGCGCCGGTGTGGCGGCCGAAGGCGCCGGCGTGCTCCACGGCATCATCGGTCGCGCCGCCAAGGAGGGCGCCAATGGTTGCGGCTGCGCTTGGGAGGGCGGCGCCACATTGCTCAAGGGCGTCAGCATAGTCGTCTGGCGAAACGGCGGGGGCGGTTTCGAGCGTGATCTGGCGGTCGTGGGCTTGGGCAAGGGCGATGCAGGCGCGGTCGAGGATGGCGAGGGCGTGGGTGACGGCGGCAGGGGGCGCGCCGAGGGTGGCTGATTCCATGAGGGAGAGGCGGGCGAGGGAGTAGAGGCCATCGCCCGCGTTGATGCCCTGGGAGGAGCTGAAGACCCACCAGAGGGCGGGGCGCTCGGGCATGCCGGGATCGCCGTGGCGCAGGGACAGGTGCACCTGGGCGCAGGCGTGGGCAAGCTCCATCCCCGCGGCTGCGGGGATGGAGCTTGCCCCATTATTACTGCCGTGCACAGAAGTTGCCTCATCGCGGCTGGCGGGGGGGACGGCACGGGCAGTGTCGCCACCGAGGGATTCGGCGAGGAGGAGGAGGAGCGCGGCGTGGGTGCGGTCGCCCGCGGTGTGGAGCACGGGCATGCCGTGATGGTCGTTCCAGCCGAGCTGGTAGCGGAGCATGGCGTAGAGGGGGGACTTGGAGGGGCCGATGGAGCGCTTCAACGCCGCTTCAAGAGCAGGACGATGGCGGTCGAGGACGGCTGGACGGGTGGTCATGCAGGACGCACCGCGAGGGAATGTCCAAGGGCCTCTTGCAGATCGGCGAGGGGAATGGGGCCGGGGCGGAGGAGCGCAGGCGGGTCTTGGGTGAGGTCAAGGATGGTGGATTCGGGCGTGCCGCTACTGGATGCGCTCGCCGCCAGGTTGCGGCTGGGGCCGCAGGGGGCATCGAGGGTGCAGTCCACGGCGCCGCCAAGCTGGCGGCGCACTTCGGCTGCGGTGCGGGCGCTGGGCATGCCGGAGCGGTTGGCGCTGGTGCCGGCGATGGGGTGTCCCAGGCCGGCGGCGAGGGCGCGCGGGATGGGATGGTCTGGGATGCGGAGGCCGATGGAGGGGCCGCCTGCGGCGACGATATCGGGGATGAGGCTGCTACGGCGCACGACGATGGTGAGGGGGCCGGGCATGAAGCGTTCTATGAGGCGGCGGGCCAGCGGGGAGAGGTCGGCGGCGGCCTGCTCCAGCATGGCGAGATCGGCGACGAGGAGGGGGAGGGGCTGGGAGAGGGGGCGCTGTTTGACGGCGAAGACGCGGGCGATGGCGGCAGGGTTGCAGGCGTCACAGCCCAGCCCGTACACGGTATCCGTGGGGTATGCGACGAGGCCGCCGCCGCGGAGGACGGAGAGGGCTTGCTGAATCTGTTGCGCCGTGGGGTCCACTTCTTGACTGAGTATAGCACAGGTGCTAAACTGCGGCCGTCATTTTCCAGAAGTGCGGCAGGTCAATTTCAGGAGGGCTTGGTGACGCAAAAGGCAGGCAAGACAAGGCTCCGCGGGGGGCTGAGCGGAGACGTGGAGGTCTCGACCTACCTGGAGATCGCCGAGTCGAAGGCGGGCGCGCAGCCGGTTGCCCGCGTTCCGCCTGCGCCTGCGCCGCGCGAGACGATCGTCATTCTGGATTTCGGATCGCAGTTCACCATGCTGCTGGCGCGGCGGGTGCGCGAGGCGAAGGTGTATTGCGAGGTAGTGCCCCACGATACGCCGTGGGAGAAGATCGCTGCGCTGAAGCCGAAAGGTTTTATACTTTCGGGGGGGCCGGCCAGTGTGTATGATGCAGGGGCGCCGACGGCGCCGGCCTATGTGTTCGACGGGAAGACGCCGGTGCTGGGGGTGTGCTACGGGATGCAGTTGATGGCGCACCAGCTGGGGGGGAGGGTGGAGCCGGGGGAGAAGCGGGAGTATGGGCATGCGGTGCTGCATCGCAATGTGCCGGACGATCCGCTGTTCCAATCGCTGCCGGAGTCCATGCCGGTGTGGATGAGCCACTCCGATAAGATCACCAAGCTGCCGCAGGGCTTTCGCATTCTGGCGTATACGGACAATAGCCCGATTGCGGTGATGGGCAACGATCAAGGGTTGATCGGCTTGCAGTTCCACCCGGAGGTGGTGCACACGCAGCAGGGCAAGGAGATCCTGAAGAACTTCCTGTTCAAAGTGTGCGGCTGCGCGGGGAACTGGACGAGTGGAAACTTTATCGCCGAGCAGATCGCGGGGATCAAGCGCCAGGTGGGCGCGGGGAAGGTGATCTGCGCGCTGTCCGGGGGAGTGGACTCGGCAGTGGCGGCGACGCTGGTGCATCGCGCGGTGGGGGACCAGCTTATCTGCATTTTTGTGGACAATGGGCTGCTGCGCCGCGACGAGGTGGAGCGGGTGATCACGGTGTTCCAGCGGAACATGAAGCTGAACCTGGTGCATGTGCAAGCTGAAGACCGTTTCCTGTACCGATTGTCAGGGGTGGTGGACCCGGAGCGCAAGCGCATGGTGATTGGCGCGGAGTTCATCAAGGTTTTCGAGGAAGAGGCGGAGAAGGCGGGGCAGGTGGACTTTCTGACGCAGGGGACGTTGTACCCCGACGTGATCGAGAGCGTGACGCCGGAGAACAAGGCGTCGGCGAAGATCAAGACGCATCACAATGTGGGCGGGCTGCCGAAGAACATGCGGCTGCAACTGATCGAGCCGCTGCGGTATCTGTTCAAGGACGAGGTGCGTGAGGTGGGCCAGGTGCTGGGGCTGCCGGAGGAGATGGTGCAGCGCCAGCCGTTCCCCGGGCCGGGATTGGCGATACGCATCATCGGCGAGGTGACGAAGGAAAAGCTGGAGACGCTGCGGGCGGCGGACTGGGTCGTGATGAACGAGGTGAAGAAGGCGAAGATGTACCGCCCGCTGTGGCAGAGCTTTGCGGTGCTCACGTCAAGCTCCAGCGTGGGGGTGATGGGCGATCACCGCACGTATGGGCATGTGGTGGCGGTGCGCGCGGTGACGAGCGAGGATGCGATGACGGCGGACTGGGCGCGCCTGCCATACGATCTGCTGGCGCGCATTTCCACGCGCATCGTGAACGAGGTGCCGGGGGTGAACCGCGTGGTGTACGACATCACCAGCAAGCCGCCGGGGACGATTGAGTGGGAGTAGGGCTGTTGCCCTGGCTCTGGTTCGTCGCGGCAGACACCGCACCGTGGAAGGCCTGACTACGTGAAGCTGCTGATTATCGGCTCGGGGGCGCGGGAACACGCGATGGCGTGGAAGCTGGCGCAGAGCCGCAGGGTGTCGTCGATATTCTGCGCGCCTGGGAATGCGGGCACGGCGGCGCTGGGGACGAACCTGCCGATTGCGGCGACGGACGTTGCGGCGATCGCCGATGCGGCGCGGCGGCATCGCATAGACCTGGTGGTGGTGGGGCCGGAGGGCCCGCTGGCGGCGGGGCTGGTGGATGTGCTGCAAGCGCAGGGCGTGCCGGTGTTCGGGCCGACGCGGGCGGCGGCGGCGCTGGAATGGAGCAAGGCCTTCGCCAAGGAGATCATGGTGCGTTACGGGATTCCCTGCGCGCGGGGGGAACGTTTTACCGATTTTCGCCTGGCGTGCGCGTATGTGGACACGTTCAGCGTGGCGCCGGTGATCAAGGCGGACGGGCTGGCGCAGGGGAAGGGGGTCACGGTGCCGGAGAGCCGGGCGGAGGCGATGGCGGCGCTGGAGGCGGCGATGGTGCGGGGGGTGTTCGGCGAGGCAGGACGGACGGTGGTGATCGAGGAACGACTGGAGGGTGTGGAGGCCAGCGTGTTCGCCTTTTGCGACGGGGAGCGGGCGCTGACGACGATCCCGGCGTGCGATTACAAGCGGGCTCTGGACGGCGACCTGGGGCCGAATACCGGGGGCATAGGGAGCTACAGCCCGCCGGAGTTTCTTGACGAGGCGATGGTGCGGGGCATTGGGGAGACGGTGATGACGCCGGCGGTGCGGGCGATGGCGCGCGAGGGGAAGCCGCTGAAGGGCGTGCTGTACGCCGGAGTGATGGTGCACCAGGGGAAGGCGACGGTGCTGGAGTTCAACTGCCGCCTGGGCGACCCGGAGACGCAGGTGATCCTGCTTCGGATGCGGTCGGACTTGCTGGACGTGCTGCTGGCGGTGGCAATGGGCGATGTGAGCCAGACGACGATCGAGTGGGATGGGGGGGCGTCGGTGGGGGTGGTGCTGGCTTCGGGGGGCTATCCTGGCTCGTATAAGACGGGGTACGTTATCAGCGGTCTGGATGAGGCGGGCAAGGTTCTGGACGAGGCGGGCGGGGTGGTGTTCCACGGGGGGACGAAACGCGCGGGTGGGGAGACGGTGACGGACGGCGGCCGCGTGCTGACGGTGAGCGCCAGGGGAGCGACGATGGCGGAGGCGCGGGAGCGGGCGTACGCGGGGGTGGGACGGATCGCGTTCAAGGATATGCAGTATCGCAAGGACATTGGTTTGCGCGCCGCAGGGCGGTAGCAAGGGTTTGCGCGCTCTAGCGCGATAGCAAAAGGAGAGGGAAATGCCACTGGTGGGTATCTTGATGGGAAGCAAGAACGATGCGGAGCACGTGGCGCCGACGGTGGAGGTGCTGACGCAGATGGGGATCGAGCATGAGGTTATGGCGATATCGGCGCATCGCACGCCGGAGAAGGTGCGCCAGTATGTGCTGACGGCGAGGGATCGTGGGATCGAGGTGATGATCGCCGCGGCGGGTGGAGCGGCGGCGCTGCCGGGAGTGGTGGCGGCATACACCACGATGCCGGTGATCGGCATACCTTTGGCGACGAGCGAGCTGAAGGGCGTGGATGCGCTGTATGCCATTGTGATGATGCCGCCGGGGATCCCGGTGGCGACGGTTGCGGTGGGGGCGTGGGGGGCGCGGAACGCGGGGTACCTGGCGGCGCAGATACTCGGCCTGAAGCACGACAAGATACGGCAGGCGTACGAGAGCTACCGCCAGGGGCTGCAGCGAGGGTAGAATAGACACTCCGTGCGGTGACAACAGTTCGCGGTGACAACAGTTCAAGGACACGTCATGATTGACCGGTATTCCCGGCCTGCGATGAAGAAGGTGTGGAGCGAGGAGCGCAAGTACGACTTGTGGCTCAAGGTGGAGCTTGCCGTGTGCGAGGCGTGGGCTATCGAGGGGGCGGTGCCGAAGGATGCGGTGAAGAAGCTGCGCAAGGCGCGGTACACGATGGAGGGGATTGAGCGGGCGTTTGCGGAGACGCGGCACGACATGAACTCGTTTCTGCGCTCCGTGGCGGAGAGCGTGGGGACGGAGAGCCGGTTTATGCACCTGGGGCTGACATCGTACGACGTGCAGGACAACGCCATGAGCCTGCAGTTGATGGAGGCGTCCGATCTGCTGCTGGAAGGTGTGTCTGCGCTGGGGGCGGTGGTGCGGGAGCAGGCGGTGCGCCACAAGCGGACGCTGATGATGGGCCGCACGCATGGGGTGCATGCGGAGCCGACGACGTGGGGGATGAAGCTGCTGGTGTGGGTGGAGGAGTTGAAGCGCCACGAGGTGCGGCTGCGGCAGGCGCGGGAGATGGTTGCGGTGGGGAAGGTGTCGGGCGCGGTGGGCAGCCACGCCACGGTGCCGCCATCCGTGGAGGACGGCGCATGCAAGCGGCTGGGGCTGGCGGTGGTGGTGGCGTCTACGCAGACGTTGCAGCGGGACCGGCACGCGCAGTTTGTGCAGGCGCTGGCGCTGCTGGCGGCGTCGCTGGAGAAGTTCGCCACGGAGATACGGGGGTTGCAGAAGACGGAGGTGCGGGAGGTGGAGGAGCCGTTCGGGGAGGGGCAGACGGGGTCGTCGGCGATGCCGCACAAGCGCAACCCTGAGCTGTGCGAGCGGGTGTGCGGGCTGGCGCGGCTGGTGCGCGGCTTTAGCGTGACGGCGTTGGAGAATGTGGCGCTGTGGCATGAGCGGGACATCTCGCACTCTTCGGCGGAACGCATCATTTTGCCGGACTCCTGCCTGGCGCTGGACTATATGATGGATATCTTTACGCTGGTGATGCGCGACCTGAAGGTGTTCCCCGAGCGCATGCGGAAGAATCTCGACCTGACGCGGGGGCTGGTGTTTTCGCAGCGGGTGCTGACGGCGTTGATCGAGACGGGGATGACACGGCAGGAGGCGTACAAGCTGGTGCAGCGGAACGCGATGCGGGCGTGGGACAGCGGCGCGGCGTTCCGCGAGCTGCTGGAGAAGGACGCTGAGGTGAAGGCGGCGTTGAAGAAGAAGGACTTGGATGCGCTGTTCGACTACGGCTATTACGCGCGGTACGTGGACGAGGTCTTTTCGCGCGCAGGATTGTAGGAGAAGGAGAGATAAGGCATGCCTACAGCACTGACACAGACGAATCTGCCGAAGTTGGCGCATCGCGGGAAGGTGCGGGATATCTACGACGCGGGGGATGTGCTGCTGTTTGTGGCGACGGACCGCATCTCGGCGTTCGACGTGGTGCTGCCCAACGGCATCCCGGAAAAAGGGGTGGTGCTGAACGAGCTTTCGCGGTTCTGGTTCGAGCGGACGCGGCACGTTGTGCCGAACCACTACCTGGCGATGGGGACGGATACGGCGAAGGTGAGCAAGTATTTCCCCGCGCTGCCGCACGAGGTGGCGCGGCGGGCGATGCTGGTGAAGAAGGTGAAGCCGGTGCTGGTGGAGTGCGTGGTGCGGGGGTATCTGGCGGGATCGGCGTGGAGCGAGTACAAGAAGAGCGGGATGATCGGCGGGATGCCTGCGCCGAAAGGACTGAAGGAGAGCCAGCGGCTGGAGCAGCCGCTGTTCACTCCTACGACGAAGGCGCAGGTGGGGCATGACCAGAACATTTTGATGGGTGAGGTGGAGCGGCTGGCGGGGAAGGAACTGGCGGCGGAGCTGAAGCGGCTGACGCTGGCGGTGTACAACTGGGGCCACGAGTATGCGCTGACCAAGGGTGTAATCATTGCAGATACGAAGTTTGAGTTTGGGATGGACGGCGCGACGGTGTATCTCATAGACGAGGTGCTGACGCCGGACTCCAGCCGGTTCTGGGACAGCAAGAAGTACGAGGCAGGACGGGCGCAAGAGCCGATGGATAAGCAGTTTGTGCGGGACTGGTTGAACCAGAGCGGGTGGAACAAGGAGCCGCCGTCGCCGTCGCTGCCGCCGGAGATCGTGGAGCAGACGGTGAAGACGTACAAGGACGTGTATCATCGGCTCACGGGCCAGGCGCTGGGCTAAAAAGGACGGGCATGGCAACGACGTTTCTGGCGAAGGTGTACGTGACGCTGAAGCCGACGGTGAACGATCCGCAGGGGCTGACGGTGCGCGGTGGGTTGCGGACGCTGGGGTTCGACGGGGTGGAGAGCGTGCGCGTGGGGAAGTACATCGAGGTGCGGCTTGGGGCGAAGGACAGGGAGGATGCGAAGCGGCAGGCGGAGGAGATGTGCCGCACGCTGCTGGCGAATCCGGTGATCGAGCTGTTCCGCTGCGAGATCGAAGAGGCGGCGGCGGTGCAGAACATCGTACGGGGCTAGCAGGGCGATGGAGAAGCAGACGATCCGCGATATAGCACGGGGCTGGCAGGGCGATGGATAAGAAGACGATCC
>SHYB01000048.1 GCA_009693015.1 Dehalococcoidia bacterium | reverse complement strand
CCTGCGGGTGCAGCACCTCCCAGGGGAAGTCCGCCATCACGTCCACGGCCTCCGCGCCGCCCACGCCCGATGCCACCATGCCCAGGCCACCGGCGTTGGGCGTATGGGAGTCCGTGCCGATCATCATGCCGCCGGGGAAGGCGTAGTTCTCCAGCACAACCTGGTGGATGATGCCCGACCCCGGCTTCCAAAAACCGATGCCGTAGCGGCGGGAGACGGACTCCAGGAAGCCGTACACCTCGCTATTATCTGTGTTGGCCGCTTGCAGATCCTTCGCCGCCCCCACGCGCGCCTGGATCAGATGATCGCAGTGGACGGTTGTGGGCACGGCCACGCGGTCGCGGCCGGAGAGCATGAACTGGAGCAGCGCCATTTGCGCCGTCGCGTCCTGCATGGCGATACGGTCCGGCTTGAGCAAGAGATAGCTCTTGCCCGCCACAAGCTCCTGCCCCTGCGGGTCGGCCAGGTGCCCGTACAGCACCTTCTCGGCAAGGTTCAGCGGACGCCCCAGCCGTTGCCGCACCACCGCAAGATTCTTCTGGGTGCGTTGATACGACTGCTCCACCATCTCCGGCGTGGACTCGATAGCTTGCATGACTCTCCCTGCCTTCCTTGCCGTGGCCTCAGCCTATGACACGGCGACTCCCCATCGCAACAAGCCCTCCAGCGGCGTCACGATAGTGTGGCCCGCTGCCGGAGATCGGGAACCGGCCGCCTGCCCTGACAGCGCGGCCCCTCTGGGCAGCGCCATCCCTGGCGGCGGTGCCAGTCGCCTTACTTCTTCTTGTTCTTGAAGTAGTCGAGGTTCATCTGCGTGTACTTCTTCCACTCCGGCGGCAGCGCGTCCTTCTCGAAAATTGCCGTCACGGGGCACACCGGCTCGCACGCGGCGCAGTCAATGCACTCGTCCGGGTCAATAAACAACTGCTGCACCTGGGCATAGTCCTCTGCACCCTCCCGCGGGTGAATGCAGTCCACCGGGCAGACCTCCACGCACGAAAGATCCTTCACCCCAACACACGGCTCGGCGATCACATAGGCCATCGAAAACGACCTCCGTAGTCCTAGGCCGGTGCCTGCTGGCCCGGCGTGCTTCCTACTCTAAACCTATCGCCCCCTCACGGCAAAACTTCCCCACCCGAAGATATCCCCGGGCGGGGAAGCCACTGCCATATGGTAGCGCATACGGGATTCGAACCCGTGATCTCCTCCTTGAGAGGGAGGCGTCCTGGGCCGCTAGACCAATGCGCCACGCCTGGCTGGGGATCCAGGATTCGAACCTGGGCTCACAGATTCAGAGTCTGTTGTCCTACCACTAGACGAATCCCCAACTGTTTTCGACAGGAGCCACCTCCAGTCGCCGTCATATTGTATCGTCCGCGTACAGATGCGGCAAGAGTAGCTGGTGCGCGGCATATCCCGCCTGTCCCGCCAGCGCCAGCGCCGCGCGACGCACCTGCCGCAGCACACGCTCACGCCCCAGCACCACCAGCGTATCGAACAGCGCCCCAACGCCTGGCACAATCACGCCGCCAGCGCCTGCGCCGCGCGACGCACCCGCCGCAGCACACGCTCACGCCCCAGCACCGCCAGCGTATCGAACAGCGGCGGCGTGGCCTTGCTGCCTGTCGCCGCGAAGCGCAGCGCCCCAAAAAGCTGCCCCGTCTTCACCTGCAACTCCCCTGCCAGCGCCCGCAGCGCCTGCTCCAGCGCCGGCGCATCCCACGCTGCCAGCGCCTCCATGCGCGCCAGCGCCGCCTCCAGCGCCCCGCGCGTGGCTGCGCCATCCATCCCTTTTTGCACCAGGTCCGCCGCCTGGGGTGCGATCCCATCGCTGAAGAAGAAGCCGGTGAGCTCCGCAGCCTCGTCCAGCCGCTTCACTCGCTCCTGCACCAGCGGCACGATGCGCGAAAGATACGCCTGGTCTATTGGCCGCGATACGTCTGCGGGCAACCCGCCCTTGCCTTCCAGAAACGGCGTCATGCGCCTGGCAAGCCCCGTTGCAGGCATCTGCCGCACGTACACGCCGTTGAACCATTCCAGCTTCTCCTTATTGAAGATGGCCCCCGTCTTGCCGATGCGTTCAATGGCGAAGTGCTTGATAAGCTCATCACTGGTGAACTTCTCTGTCTTGTCGTCCAGCGACCATCCCAAGAGCGCCAGAAAGTTGAGCATTGCTTCCGGCAAGAAACCTTCATCGCGATACTCCAGAAGAGAGGTAGCGCCATGCCGTTTGGAGAGTTTCGACCTGTCCGAGCCGAGGATCATGGGCAAGTGCGCAAATAGCGGCGGCGTCCACCCAAAGGCATCGTAAAGCAAGACGTGGCGCGGCGTGCTGGAAAGCCACTCCTCGGCCCGCATCACGTGCGTCACTTCCATCAGGTGGTCGTCCACCACGTTCGCCAGATGGTACGTGGGAAAGCCGTCCGATTTCAGCAGCACGAAATCATCGAGGAGGTCGTTCTGAAAGCTCACCTCGTCGCGGATCAGATCGTGGAAGCTCGTGTCGCCACTTTCGGGAACCTTGAAACGCACCACCTTAGGGCTGCCGTTCGCCGCTTGCGCCGCCCTGGCCTGCGCAGCCAGATTACGGCAGCGGCGGTCGTACCCCGGCGGCTGCCCCGCCGCACGCTGCGCTTCCCGCATCGAGTCCAGGCGCTCCGTGGTGCAGTCGCAGACGTAGGCGTGACCGCCGTTCACCAGCTGGCGGGCGTAGCGGTCGTACAGCCCCTCCTCTTTGCGCCGCGACTGGAAATAGGACCCGTACGCGCCCCGCTCGCCGCATCCGTCCCGCTCTGGCCCCTCATCCCAATCTATGCCCAGCCACGCCAGCGATTCCAGGATTGCCTCCACCGCCCCGTCCACTTTGCGCGCCTGGTCCGTGTCCTCAATGCGCACGATGAACGATCCCCCCATATGCCGCGCGAAGAGCCAGTTGAACAGGGCGGTGCGGATGTTGCCCACGTGAGGGATGCCGGTGGGGCTCGGCGCGTAGCGAACGCGGACTGCGGTGGACATGCTTCTCCTATTGCCGGCGGCCCAGCGCGGCGCTGGGCCGCACACAATTCTAGCATAGCCAAACCTGTCGCCGGCGATGCGTGCTAGACTGAGGTTATACTCGCGGAGGTCACGCGCCATGCCGGACACGCGCTTGCTTTCCGAAGCTGATATCGCCGCATCGCTGCGCACCCCTATCCTTGGACGGAAGCTGGTGTATGTGGCCTCCTGCACCTCCACCATGGACGTGGCCACGCGGGAGGCCGCGCATAGCGCGCCGGAAGGCACCGTGGTGCTGGCGGACGCGCAGACGGCGGGGCGGGGACGCCTGGGACGGGCGTGGGTCTCCCCGCCGGGGCAAGCGCTCTATCTTTCCATCGTGCTCCGCCCCAAGCCGGAGCATCTGCTCGCCGTCAACATGGCCGCCACCTTAGCGATTGTCTACACGATGCGCGACGCCTGCGGACTGCCGGTGCGCGTGAAATGGCCCAACGACATACTATCGCGCGGCAGGAAACTCGCCGGCGTGCTCTTGGATACCGACGTGGCGCCAGGCGCGGCGCAGGTAATCACCGGCATTGGCCTGAACCTGTCCCTTGACCCGGCGGCGCATCCCGAGATCGCCGCGATCGCCACCAGCGTGGAGCACGAGCTGGGCCATCCCGTGGCGCCGATCCCCGTGCTCGCGGCGCTGCTGGAGCAGTTCGAATGGCTGTACCTGCGGGCGCAAGCGGGCGCATCGCTGCTCGAAGAATGGCGCGCGGCGCTGGACACCCTGGGCCGCCAGGTGACCGTCACCTACGTCGCCTACGCCGGCGGGCATCGCGGCGTGGAGCGCGGGATGGCGTACGACGTGGACGAGGACGGCGCCCTCCTCCTGCGCCGCGACGACGGCTCCACCGCGCGTGTCACGGCCGGCGAAGTGACCCTCAGCGCTTAGCTCCTGTTCCCATGCTATAATCCGTGCGCCGCATCCCATCTGCCGAGGGATTCTATGGAGCCTGCCGCCCCGCTGCTTATCGAAAAAATCGGACGCATCACTACCATTACCCTCAACCGCCCGGACAAGCTCAACTCTCTCAATCCGCAGATGGCGGCGCTCCTCGCCTCCACTATCACCGAGCTTTCCCGCGATGACGATGTGGGCGTGGTGGTCATCACCGGCGCAGGGCGCGCCTTCTGCTCCGGCGCCGATGTCGGCGGACTCGGCGGCGGCGCCGAAAAATCCGCCTACACATCTCGTAGCGCCGACGATGTGCGCCGCGGCTTCGGCACAGCGCAAGAGATCATCCTGGGCTTGCAGCGCATGGAAAAGCCCGCCATCGCCATGGTCAACGGCGTCGCTGCTGGCGCAGGCTTCGACATCGCCTGCGCCTGCGATATCCGCATCGGCTGCCCCGATACCCGATTCCTTGCCGCCTACATCCGGATCGGCCTCTTTCCCGGCTGGGGCGGCACCTGGCTGTACCCTCGCGTCATCGGCCTGGCCAAGGCCGCTGAGATGATCTTCACCGGCGACTTTCTCGAGGCCGACGAAGCGTTGCGTGTCGGCGCGCTCAACAAGCTCGTGGCCAAGGATGACTTGAAAGCAACGACGATGGCGATGGCGGAAAAGATCGCCAAGGGCCCGCCGATTGCCATGCGACTCGCCAAGCTCAATCTGTACAAGGGCCTGGAAATTGACCTGGACACCGCGATGAAGTTCGCCGCCGCATCGGAGACGATCACGCTCGCCTCAGAAGACCACAGGGAAGGGGCGCAGGCGTTCCGAGAGAAGCGCGCCCCCAACTTTCAGGGCAGATAGAGGCAGGGAAGCTAACGTGCCAAGCTCCATCCCCTTGATTAACCACGGCCCGCGGGTGTTCACCGGCAACGCCAACCCTGCGCTCGCCAAGGCGATCTGCTCCTACCTCAAAATTCAGTTGGGCGAGGCGGAAGTCTTCGAATTCTCCAACGAGAATGTCTTCGTCCGCATCAAGGAAAATATCCGCCAGCGTGACGTGTTTATCGTGCAGCCGATTTCATCGCCGGTGAACACCAGCCTCGTCGAAATGCTGATCATGATGGACGCCGCGCGCCGCGCCTCCGCGGGCAGGATCACCGCCGTGGTGCCCTACTACGGCTACGGGCGCACGGACAAGAAAGACCAGCCTCGCGTGCCCATCACGGCGCGGCTCATCGCCGACCTCATCACCACCGCCGGCGCGGACCGTGTGCTCACCATGGACTTGCACGCCGGCCAGATCCAGGGCTTCTTCAACATCCCCGTGGACGAGCTGACCGCGCTCACACTCATCGCCAACTACTTCGAGGAAAAGGCGCTGGAAGACCTCGTCGTCGTCGCCACGGACATCGGCATCTCCAAGCGCGCCCGCGACCTTGCCGAGCGGCTGAATGTACCCCTGGCCATCATCGAAAAACGGCGCGTGGAGGGCAAAGGCCCGCAATCGCTCAACATCATCGGCGATGTGCAGGGCAAGACCGTGCTGACGTTCGACGATGAGATTGACACCGCGGGGTCGCTGATTTCAGCATGCGAGGCCATGGTGCGGGCCGGGGCCAAAGACCTCTACGCCTGCGCCACCCACGCCATTCTCTCCGGCCCCGCGCCGGAGCGCATCCGCAATAGCTTGATTCGGGAGATCGTGGTCACAGACACCGTGCCCATCCCCGAGACCCGCCGCGAAGACCGCATCACCGTCCTCTCGGTGGCCCCGCTCTTCGGCGAGGCGATCCAGCGCATCCACCAGGGCGAGTCCGTGGGCGCTCTGTTCCAGTAGCGCGCCGCGCCTTGGCGCAAGCAGATACCCTCCCGTGTAGCCCAACGCCGCCTTGCCCCTGGACGGCTCCTTTTTGCTGCTGACCCGGCTTTGCTCCAAGACCGCTCATGGGAAAAGGTGAGGCTCTCCGCAAGGAGTGCAGAGGGGCGCAGCCCCTTTGCTCAAGGGTTACAGGGGGATACCCCCTGTAACCCTTTCCCCACCCCCTTCCAGGAAAGGAAGGGGGTGGGGGATGGCTCATCGGAACGTTGACACGAGTGGATAGTGCGGCGCAACAGATGTGTAGGACTTTTGGAACAACCCCCTGCTGACCCGCCCTCGTGTTTAGCGGCTCTCTACCTTGGCCTTCAGCTCCCGCAGCTCCTTCATGAGCCGCTGCCGCATCATCACCTTCACCAGCGGGTACATCGCCACGAATATAACCCGTGTCGCAAGGCTGTCCGACCCCGCATTAATAGTGTTGTACACCCGCGTCCCGTCGCCTGCCGGTTCCAAACGCACCGTGCCACGGAAGGGCCAGGGGCCGGACGTGGACTCCACCGACTGCAAGCCAGGAGGATCGTAGGCTGTTACCTTGTACGTGATGTCAAACTTCTTCTTGCCGTAGGTGTACATATTGCTCGTCGTGGCGCCCATACCCCATGCGCCGGGCGATGTCTGCTTGGTATCCGTGCAGCCCGTCACCCACTCGTCCCACTTCCGAATGTCCGATACGTACAGCCACACCGCTTCCCGAGGTTTCGCGATGAACACCTTCGCCGTCGCCTGCATGCCAAGCCTCCTCTGCCTTTCCTGTCCCTATTCCTCTGACCAATCACACAGTGCCTTAGAAGACCATCCGATACCTCTGGTGCAAGACTGCTTCCAGAAGCATTCCCTCCACCGTATATAATGGAGGTTGCGCGCCTCCTCCCCAGCCAGCGAAAGGTCGTGCGATGCTGAAGTCCCTTCCCAAGCTCTTTGGCGACCCCAACGCCAGAGAACTGCAAAAGCTCAACCCCCTCGTCGCCAAGATCAACTCGTACGAGCCCGTCTTCGAAAAGCTTGTCGGCGCCCAACTGCAGGAGAAGACGCAGCAGTTCCGCGCGCGCCTCGCCAAGGGCGAAGCCCTCGACGATCTCCTCCCTGAAGCCTTCGCCCTCGTTCGCGAGGCGGGCAAGCGCACCCTGGGCCAGCGCCATTACGACGAGCAACTCCTGGGCGGCATCATCCTGCACCAGGGCAAGGTCGCGGAGATGCGCACCGGCGAAGGCAAAACGCTCGTCGCCACACTGCCCGTGTACCTCAACGCCCTCACCGGCCTGGGCGTGCACGTCGTCACCGTCAACGACTATCTCGCCAAGCGCGACGCTGCATGGATGGGCAAGATTTACTACCTGTTGGGCGTGTCCGTGGGCATCCTCAACCACGATACGTCCTTCCTCTACGACCCCTCCGTGGAGATCCAGGATGAGCGCATGAAAGATGTGCGCCCTGTGACTCGCAGGCAGGCGTATGGGGCCGATATTACCTACGGCACCAACACGGAGTTCGGCTTCGACTACCTGCGCGACAACATGGTGATGGAGCTGGCGCAGGCGGTGCAGCGCCCCCTCCACTACGCCATCGTGGATGAGGTGGACAACATCCTCATTGACGAAGCGCGCACTCCCCTCATCATCAGCGGCCAGTCCAGCGAGTCGGCGCAGACGTACCGGCAGTGCTCCCAACTCATTCCTACGCTGCACGAAACCGAGGACTACACCGCCGACGCCAAAGACCGCACCGTCACCCTGACGCCCGCGGGCCTGGAGAAGCTGGAGCGCCGCCTGGGCGTGGAGAACCTGTACGACCAGGCGAACTACAAGCTCACGCACTATGTGGACAACGCCCTGAAGGCCCACGCTATGTACCGGCGCGACCGTGAATATGTGGTCACGGACGGCGAAGTGATCATCGTCGACGAGTTCACCGGGCGCCTCATGCCCGGTCGCCGCTATTCAGACGGCCTGCACCAGGCTATTGAAGCCAAGGAAGGGGTCAATGTCCGCCCGGAGACGATGACCCTGGCGACGATCACTATCCAGAACTACTTCCGCCTGTACAAAAAGCTTGCGGGCATGACCGGCACCGCCGCCACGGAAGCCGAAGAACTGTTCAAGATTTACAAAGTGGATGTCCTGGTTGTGCCCACGCACATGGAGATGATCCGCCGCGACGAAAACGACCTGGTGTACAAGTCGGAAAAGGGCAAGTGGGAGGCCATCGCCGCCGAGATCGAAGCGTTGCACAAAAAGCGGCAGCCAGCGCTTGTGGGCACCGTGTCCATCGAAAGCTCCGAGCTTCTTAGCGGCCTGCTCACGCGCCGCGGCGTACCCCATGAGGTGCTCAACGCCAAGCAGCATGAGCGCGAGGCGCAGATCGTGGCGCAGGCGGGCCGCCTGGGCAGCGTCACTGTAGCCACCAACATGGCTGGACGCGGCACGGACATTGTGCTCGGCGGGGTGAAGGACAACCGCGACCCCGCGGACTGGCAGCGTGAGCATGACGAAGTGGTGGAGCTCGGCGGGCTGCGAATCACCGGCACGGAGCGCCACGAAGCTCGCCGCATAGACAATCAGCTACGGGGCCGCGCCGCCCGCCAGGGCGATCCTGGATCGTCGCGCTTCTTCGTCTCCGTGGAAGACGACCTGATGAAGCGCTTCGGCGGCGATATGATCAAGCGGGTTATGAACTTCGCCGGACTGCCGGATGACCAGCCGATAGAAATGGGGCTGATATCCAAGTCCATTGAGAATGCCCAGACCCGCGTCGAAGGGCACAACTTCGATATCCGCAAGCACCTGCTGGACTATGACGACGTGGTGAATAAGCACCGCGAGGTGATCTACACAGAGCGTCGCAAGACCCTCGAGGGCGCCAATATCCGCGATCAGATCCTGGAATTGGTGCATAAGGAGCTGGCGCAGCTTGTCTCCACCCACCTGCGCAGCGACGACTCCGAGCGCTGGGACCTCGACGGCCTCATGGATGCCTTGAAGCTGCTTTTCTCCATCCCTGCCAGCCTCACCAAGGAGGCAATAGCGGCGCTGTCCGTGGAAGAGGCAGGCGAAGCCCTCAACGATTATGTTGACCAGTTATACGCCGAGCGGGAGCAACAGTTCGGCGAGCAAGACATGCGCATCCTGGAGCGCATGGTCATGCTGCGCACCATAGACGTGCACTGGATCGAGCACCTGACGGCAATGGACAACATGCGCCAGGGCGTGGGCCTCCAGGGCATCGGCCAGCGCGACCCGCTGGTGGTGTACAAGCAGCAGGGGCATCAGGCCTTCCAAGAACTCAGTGAGCGCATCCGCCATGACCTTGCGCGCACAATCTTCAACGTGGCCATCCAGCGCGGCGCCCCGCAGGCAGAGACGCAGACAAGCACGCAAGGGACCCCGCGCCGCGCCGTGCCGCCGGCCATCGCCCCCGCCAAGGAGCAGAAAGCAATGCTGGCCGCTATTTCCGGGCACGGCCAGGACACGGCGCGCGCCGGAGCGGACAAGGTGGGCAGGAACGATCCCTGCCCCTGCGGCAGCGGCAAAAAGTACAAAAAATGTCACGGGACGTAATAGGCCGCAGATGAATCCCTCACCCCTCAAACTCGACCTGGCCTCCGCCAACTGCATCAGCCTGGAATCCCAGTTCACCGTGGACATCCCCAAGGCAGCGCGGAACCAGCTCGCCGGCCTGGGCGCCAAAGAACCGGGTGAAGAAGACCGCGTCTTCTTTCATGAGGACTACCGCCAGGACAACCAGAAAATGCATTCCTGGGCTGAGGTCCGCATCGAAGATTTCGAGGAGAGCGAGGTCACCATCGAGTACCTCGCCGAGAGCGAGTTGGAGGATCAGACCGAGCTGCACCAAAGCGATTTTACCCTGGCGCACCTCTTCGACGCCCTGCGGGAGGTCACCCAGGAAATCAGCGCGGCCTTCACCGTGCGCTTTGACCTGGAAGCCCACGCCACTTCCCAGTTCCTCCGCCTCATGCCCTACAACGCCGGCATCAACGGCGGCCTGTCCGTGGAGTTTCGCGGCGCCCACATCCAGGTCAAGACGCCGCAAAACGAAAGCTTCGACCTGTGGTATGACCTGCGCCAGGATGACACCATGGAAGCCACCGTGCGCTTCATGCTCACCGCGCGTCCCACGGAGCAGTTACCTGCCGCGGGCCTGACCTTCGCCAAGGCCGCGCTGGCCCGCATTCTCAAGCACTAGGCTGCGCGGTCGCACCCACCCACACACGCGCTGGCATCGCCCGCCCCTTCGTCGTACACTGGCTGAACATGAGCGTTACGGAAGCCACTGCCATCCCTCGCGCCGCCATCCAGGAGGCCGACGACCCTGCGCTGGAACGCTTTCGCGCCGACCTGGCGGCAGGGCGCGATTGGTTTGAGGCGCTGCTCGACGCCGTGGCCGCCTGGACCACGCCGGAGGAGACCTTCGCGGGACGGCGCTTCCGCTACCTCATCGGCGGCGAAGCATTCGACTGGCTCCTGCTCTCCGAACGGTTGCTCCTGAGCGTCCCCGGGCTTGTCCCCCATGAGCCTGTCGCCGATTTCCTCCTCACCGGCCGTCCGCCTCGCCAGCTTTCCGATGCCGAACTTCGCGCTCGCATCGGCGAAACGAAGCATGCCGCCGTGCTGAACTTATGGTACGGCGTGCGCGTGGAAGAGGCGCTCATCATGGCCGTGGAGGAGGACATGCGCAAGGCCAGGGTGGGCCTCGCCCGCCACGCCGAGCATGGCCTGGATGACGCCATATACCTCCACATCTACGGACGCACCCTCACCGATTTGCTCGTCCAGTACGCCGGCGAAACAGGGCGGCGGGTGCAGGACGCCATGACGCTGGATGAACACGACGCGTTCGTCTATTGGCTGTTCAAGCATCGCGTGAAGTCGAGCGACAAGGCGCGCCTTGCCAGCGACACCAAGCGTGCCTTGCGCCACCTCAACGAACTCGCCCTTGCCTCCGGCGCAGCCACCGCCTAGAAGACGTAGTCAGCCGCGATAACGTTCTCCAGCGGCGCGCCATCCAGGTAGCGGCGCAGGTTCTCGCAGAAAAACTCCACCGAAAGTCGGCTGTAGTCCGCCAGCCCCACCGTGCTGTGCGGCGTGATGAACACGTTGGGCAGGCCCCACAACGGGCTCTGCGGCGACAGCGGTTCCTCTTCGAAAACGTCCAGGCCCGCTCCCCCAAGATGCCCGCTCTCCAGCGCCCGCACCAGCGCCGCTTCATCCACCACCGCGCCGCGACCAACATTCATGAAATACGCGCCACGCTTCATCGCCGCGAACTCCGCATCGCCGATCATGCGGCGCGTTGCTTCCGAAAGCCCCACGGCTGCCAGGACATAGTCGCACTGCGCCAGCATCTCGCGCAGCGCCTCGCGGGGGTACACTCGCTCGAACGGCGTCAGCAGCGCGCCCGCCGTATGCTTCCGCCGCACCGCCAGCAATCGCATCTCCATCGCCGCCGCGCGCTGGGCTAGCGCCATGCCGATGCGCCCCGGCCCGATGATCCCCAGCGTCTTACCGCCAAGCTCCACGTTCGTCTCTCGCTTCCACCGCCGGTTGCGCTGGTGCTCCAGGCGCAGGGCAATCTGCTTGGCATGCACCAGCATGTAGGCGATGCAGAACTCCGCGATGGGCCTGCTGTTCACCCCGCTGCTGTTGGTGATGGTGATGCCGCGCGCCAGAATCTTCGGCGCGGGCATGAAATCAATCCCTGCGCCATACGAATGCACCCACCGCAACTTTCCCGCGCGTTCCGTGACGTCCTCCGGGAGCCACAGTCCTAGGATCACCTCAGTGTCCGCGATGTGCCGGTCAAAGCCCTGCCGCAGCAATTCCAGCCGCCGCTCCATCTCGCTGCCCGGCTGCACGCCGGTCATGCGCCGCAGCCGCTCGGTGGGCGCCAGCCCCTGCACCATCTCGATGCGCGGATCCACCTGCGACACCAGCGCAAGCTCCGCGTCCGCGAGCTGATGCATCCCCACCATGACCTTGACCCTGCGCATGCCGTCCTCCCACGAAAGTGCGGCGCGCGTGCAACGCGCGCAAGCGGCGTAAGATGAAGATTCGCAGGGATTATACCCTTCGTCGCGCTGCAGAGGAACGCGAGCCCGGCGCGTGCCGAGGTCTACTTCTTCTTGATGCGCACCACGCCGGTGGCGACAAGCAGACCCGTGAGCAAGACCATGCCCAATCCGGCCATGGCCACCTTTTTCAAAGAGCCCAGGCCCCCGCCCTCGGACGTCCCTTCCTCCAAATCTTGCGCCCTGGAAGGCGGCGAGGTCGGCGGCAGCGCAATCGTCGGTTTGGGCGCAGGCGCGGCATTGGGCGCGTTCGCTGCGGGCATCGTCGCGGCGGATGCCGTCGCCGCAGCCGCAGCCTCAGCCGCGGCAGCTGGCGTGGCCGTCGCCGTAGCAAGCCCAGGTGCCGGGGTTGGCCCAGGCGTCGGGCTTGGCATGCGCTGGATCGCCACGAGCACAAACGAGGAGAGGCCGCCAACCGATGCGATGGTGAGCAGCGCCGGATCGCCTGTGGCGCGCACGGGCACGGCGTTCAGCAACTCTGTCCCGCTGCGATCGCTGATGCGGACGGCGCGGACGTTCTCTGCGCCTACGGCATCCACCCAGGCCCGGCCCGCCGCCAGCGTCAGGGTCGCTCTCAGTGTTTCAATGCCTTGGTGTTCCACCGTGACCACATATGCCGTGTCTTTCAGCGTGGCCCCGTTGCGCCGCAATGCATCCGCCACAGCCAGCGGCGCCGCCGCGTCCGGCGCGCGGGAAACCCGCACTTCCACCGTGCCGCCATCGCCCACGGCGCGCAGCTCCGCGCGTACCGACCCGCCCACGATGCCAAGCCTGGCATCACTCTGCGATAGATCCGTTTGGGGCACGGGCGCATCCAACTCCAAGGACTCCACGATTCCCTCGGCTCGATCTCCAAATCCGGAGAGGCGCGTCACGATGGCGCGTAGCGTGGCCGGGGCCTTGCCCGGCACAAGCAGCGGCACCGTCACCACCGTCCTCCCGCCGCTTTGCGCTACCGTGACCCCGCTGACTGGATCAGCGAAGGCTTGGAGGGTGCGACCCACCGGTACCGGCACCGGCAGGGACATCGCCTGCCCCGGCGCTGCTCACTTGCAGGATTGCTTGCACGAGCAACTAATGCGGCGCAGGGGTCGGCGCCGGCGTGGGAGTTGGCGGCGGCGTTGGCGTTGGTGTGGGGGCAGGCGTGGGCGTGGACGTCGGCACGATGCTGGGATCAGTGATGCGCCCGGTGAATGTACCTTTGTCGTTCGTCGTGTTGATATCGGTCTCGTTGGACTTCACCGTGATGGTATTGG
>SHYB01000047.1 GCA_009693015.1 Dehalococcoidia bacterium | reverse complement strand
GGCAGCGGCGAGGATTATCGCAGAGACGAGTGCCCTGGTATACTACACGTTCGGAGACTGCCAAAGGAGCTAAACGAAACAAGCAATGACCACCGCCGCCACTGCAACGCACGCCATTCCGCCGCACGGCGGCACGCTGATCAACCGGGAACTGCAAGGGAAGGAACGAGACGAGGCGCTGGCGCGGGCGCGGGGGCTGAAGCAGATCGCCCTGGGCCCGGTGGCCGTGTCCGACCTGGAGCTGCTGGCCATTGGCGGCTTTAGCCCGCTCACGGGGTTCATGGGCAGCGCCGACTATCACCGGGTGGTGAAAGAGGCGCGGCTGGCAAACGGCCTGGTATGGTCGCTGCCGGTGACGCTGGCGGTGAGCAAGGAAGAGGCAGCAAGCATAAAGCCAGGACAAGAGCTGGCGCTGTCGGATCAGGGCGCGGTGCTGGGGCTGCTCACGGTGCGCGAGCAGTACGCCTATGACAAGAAGGTCGAGGCGCAGCAGGTCTATCGCACGCAGGACGAGGCGCACCCCGGCGTGGCCCGCCTCTACCAGCAGGGCGATGTGCTGTTGGGCGGCGAAGTGCGGCTGGTGAACCACCCGGCATCTACCGCGCTCTACGCTGAGCACCAATTTACGCCTGCCCAAAGCAGAAAAGCCTTCGCCGATCACGGGTGGAAGCGCATCGTGGCGTTCCAGACGCGGAACCCGATTCATCGCGCGCACGAGTACATCCAGAAATGCGCCCTGGAGGTGTGCGACGGCCTGTTCCTCCACCCGCTGGTGGGGGAGACCAAAGGCGACGATATATCGGTGCCTGTGCGCATGCGCTCCTACACGCGGCTGCTGGAGGATTACTACCCCAAGGACCGCACGCTGCTGGGGGTGTTCCCCGCCGCCATGCGCTACGCCGGGCCGCGCGAGGCGATCTTCCATGCCATGGTGCGCAAGAACTACGGCTGCACGCACCTCATCGTGGGCCGCGACCATGCCGGCGTGGGCAACTACTACGGCACCTATGACGCCCAGCGCATCTTCGACGATTTTCCCGCGGCGGACCTGGGTATCACACCGCTATTTTTTGAGCACACCTTCTTCTGCAAGCGCTGCTCCGGCATGGCCTCCGCCAAGACCTGCCCCCACGATAAGACCAACCACGTGACGCTCTCCGGGACGCAGGTGCGGACGATGCTGGTAAACGGCGAGATCCCGCCCATCGAGTTCACGCGGCCGGAGGTTGCGGCGCTGCTGGCGGCGGAAATGAAGGGGAAGTAGCGTTGCTGTGGGAAACATCGGCGGGGACGCCGCATTCAGCGTGGTGTGGGAAGCAAAACGGCGAAGGGAGCGAAGGCACAATGGCGCGCTAGGTGATCACCCCGCCTGCGGCGCGAGGGTATATGATGCCTGATGTGATGACCGAAGCCACGCTGACATGCCCCGCCTGCGGCGCGAGTCGCCGGGAGGAGATGCCGCTGGACGCCTGCCGGTTTTTCTACGAGTGTACGCAGTGTCGCACGGTGCTGCGTCCCAAGGCGGGCGATTGCTGCGTGTTTTGCTCCTATGCCGATGTGCGATGCCCTGATACACAAAGGGCCGTGGCCCGATGATCGCCGCTGCAGGGCGCGGCCCGCGTAGGAGGTCGGACGTTCGATGGAATATCTGATTGACGCCGGCGGGTTCAAGCTGCGCTGGTACAGCACGATGGTGGCGCTGGGCCTGGTCGCAGGCACATTGATCGCCGCGGTGGAGGCACGCCGGCGCAAGGAAGATGACCGGCATGTCTACAACGCCGTGCTCCTGGCGCTGCCTCTCGCGCTCATTGGCGCGCGACTGTACCACGTGGTCCACGAGTGGAGCTTCTACAGCGCTAACCCCTCGGAGATCGTGCGCATAGACAAGGGCGGCATCGGCATCTACGGCGCGATTGCCGGCAGCATCCTGGCCATCTGGATCTACACCAGGGTGCAAAAGCTGCCCTTCTCGCGGTGGCTAGACATCGGCGCTCCCGGGCTGCTCCTGGGGCAGGCCATTGGCCGCTGGGGAAACTACTTCAACCAGGAGCTCTACGGCAAGCCCATGGACCTGCCCTGGGCCATCCACATCCCTCTGGATAAACGCGAAACAGGCTATGAGGCCTTCTCCACCTATCACCCGCTCTTCCTCTATGAGTCGCTGCTCAACCTGCTGGGCGTGGCCGTGCTCATGCTGGTGGCACGGCGCTTTGCCGGCAAGCTCAAGGATGGGGACATCGCCCTGATGTATGGGGTGTGGTACGGCACGGTGCGACTCTCGTTGGAGGGGTTGCGCATCGGCAACTGGCATCTGGGGGACCTGCCCACGGCAACGATTATTTCGCTGGCGGCGATCGTGGGATGCGGCGGCGCGCTGGCGTATCGCCACCTCAGAACGCCGCCGGCGCGGCCCACGCTTTCGAGCACGGACGAGCGGGCATCCGCGGCGGAGGGCAGCGACAAGCAATGATGAGCGCGGCCCGTCAATCGCGCCGCCGCGATGCTGCGGGAGCAGAAGGACGGAAAGAGTCGTGACGCAAACGCATGACGTGGTGATTATCGGCGGCGGCGTGGCCGGGCTCAGCGCGGGCCTGTATACGGTGCGCGCCAAGCTGGACACGCTGCTTATCGAGCGCACGGTGATGGGCGGGCAGATCATCAACTCGGAGGCTATCGAAAACTACCCAGGGTTTCCCCACGGGGTCAACGGCGTGGAGCTGGTGGCAGCCATCGAGGAGCAGGCGAGCAAATTCGGCCTGCAGTACGGCTTTGGCGAGGTCACGGCGCTGGATGTGAGCAAACGGCCCTTTGTGATACGCACGGAGGAGGAAGAGCACCGCGCCCGGTCGGTGATTATCGCCGCTGGGGGCGATCACGTGAAGCTGGGCGTGCCGGGCGAGCAGGAGTACGAGGCCAAGGGCGTGAGCTACTGCGCCACGTGTGACGGCAACTTCTTCACCGGCCAGGAAGTGGTGGTGGTGGGCGGGGGCGATTCCGCCGTGGAAGAGGCGGTCTATCTCACCCGCATGTGCACGAAGGTGACAGTGGTGCACCGGCGCGATCAGCTTCGCGCCGCCAAGATACTGCAGGAGCGCGCCTTTGCCAACCCCAAAGTCGAGTTTGTCTGGAATACGGTGGTGGAGGAGATCCAGGGCAACGGGTCGGTCAGCGGCGTGGCCCTGCGCAATCTGAAAACAGAAGAGAAGCGTAGGCTGCCTGCCACGGGAGTGTTCGTCTACGTCGGCTTCAATCCTAACTCCCGACCGTTTCAGGGCGTGGTGCCCATGGATGCCGGCGGCCACATCAAGGTGGACTTGATGATGCACACGGAGATCCCCGGCGTCTTTGCCGTGGGGGACATTCGCTGGAAGTCCACCAAGCAGCTGGCGAACGCGGCGGGCGATGGCGTCACCGCGGCGCTGGCGGCCTATGAGTACTTGGAGCAGAACCGGTAGCGGCAAAGCCGGCTACGGGTTCTGCTTTGTGGGCCTGCCGGTTATTCGCGCCGGCCGCGCGGAACGATTGTTAGGGAGACGCGGGCCGCTTTGCTGCGGGCTCGGCCTTGCGCAACAGCACGTGGAACTCGGGGCCGCGCTCGGTGATGTCCAGGAGATGGTGCCCCGTGCGGCGGCACCACAGGCGAATGTCCTCGGTGATGCCGGGATCGTCGGAGAGCAGCTCCAGCACCTGGCCGGGGCGCATGGCGGCGATGCGCTTGGCGGCTTGCCACACAGGGACGGGGCAGTGCAGGCCCAGGGAATCGAGCACCTCGTCGGGACGCGGAGAATCGGGTGACGGGGACATCGTTAGACTCGCGGCGCTAGGGAGCGCAGGCCTGCCAGCGTTGACGAAAGCGCGCTGAGAAGCGCGTCAATCTCCGCTGCGGTAGTTTCGAGCATGAGCCCAAACACCAGGGCGCCCGACCGTATGTCAGCGCCGATGCCGATGGCTTCCAGGACATGCGAATGTTGCCCGGCCTTGGCGCTGCACGCGGAGCCGGAGGCGGCGAAGATGCCGCGCATGGCGAGATCGGTGAGGACCGCCTCGCTCTCCACGCCGTCCGCCAGGCAACTGACGTGATGCGGCAGGCGCTGCGTGGGATGGCCGGTGATGCGGACACCGGGGATGGCGGCGAGGCCATCGCGGAGGCGGTCGCGCAGGGGCAGCCAGCGTGACGCGCGGGAGTGCATATCCCGAAGCGCCGCCTCGGCGGCTACGCCAAAGCCCACAATGGCGGGGACGTTTTCCGTTCCGGCGCGGCGTCCGTCTTCCTGGGTGCCGCCTTCCAGCAGGGGCGGGAGCCGCAGGCCTCGCTTGGCATAGAGCGCGCCCACGCCTGCGGGGCCGTAGAACAGGTGCGGCGAGATGGTCAGCAGATCAACGCCCCAGCCGATGGGGTCCAGGGTCACATACCCCGCAGTATTGGCGGCGTCGACGTGGAGGGGCACGCGCCGCTCGCGGCAGACGGCAGCGATGGCGTCGATAGGCTCGATGGCGCCAAGCTCGGCGCTGGCGTGGGTCAGGGTCACCAGCGCGGTATCGGGGCGGATGGCTGCGAGCACGGAGGCGGGGTCTATGACGCCGAGCGCGTCCACGACGACCCAGGTAATCTGAAACCCCTGGCGCTCCAGCGTGCGCAGGGGATGCACGATGGAGAGGTGCTCGATGGCCGAGGCGACGATGTGTTGTCCGCGGCGCCGCGGGTGCATCGCCATACCCCTGAGCGCCCAGTTGTTGGATTCCGTGGCGCCTGACGTGAAGAATAGATCCCGGGGAGGGGCGTTGATGAGTCGCCCCACCTGGTCGCGGGCGCGGGCGACAGCGGCAAGGGCCGATTCGGCGGGAGGATAGGCGCTCTGGGGGTTGTGGAAGCTCTGGCTGAAGTAGGGAAGCATGGCTTCCACCACCTCAGGGAGGCAGGGCGTCGCGGCGAGGGCATCAAAGTAGATGGAAGGCGTGGCGTCTGGAGAGCGGTGCTCCATGTTACGTATCGCGGCCACGACGGCCGTTGGCCTTACGATACGCCTCCTCAGGCGCAAGCCAATAGCCTGCGATGCACGGAAGGCAGATCGCCACGGGGCGCGTCGCGGGAATAGCGGGAAGGGCTACTGCTTGCCGCAGGCGCAGTTGCCGCCGCAGCCGCCGCCGGAGCTCTGGCTGCCGGAGCTCTGCATGCTGGGATTGACGATGGTGAAGCCGGAGCGCTCCAAGCCTTCTAGGTAGTCAATCTCCGAGCCTTCCAGGATGGAAGCGGTATCGGGGTCCATGAGAACGCGCAGGCCGGAGGTCTCTACTTGCAGATCGTCCTCTGCCTTATCACGCTCCAGGGTCAGCATGTACTGGGGGCCGGAGCAGCCCATGCCGGTGACGATGACGCGGAGTGCGGCATCCAGCTCGTTCTGCTCTTTCATGATCCCTTGAATCTTGGAGGCGGCGTTTTCCGTAACGGTGATCATGCAATGCTCCTGTTCCTAGTGAGAGGGGGCATCATTCATTCCTGGGCCTGTAGTATACCAGATAAGCGTATGGTAACGCCGTGGTGTTCGGGGGTCAAGGGGGCAGGCGCGCAGGTTTGCGCAGGGGCGCGCATGCTATGCCTGCACGGGCGCGCGGGCCCCGTGCTATCATGGCTTTGCTGCGTCCAACAGGGTTGGGCTTGAAGCAGGGTTGGGCTTGAAGCAAGGAGTATGGGATGAGCCAGAGAGCGCAGGCCGCGCCAACGCCGGCGGTACCGGATGCCCAGGGACACTTTGGGCAGTTCGGCGGCAAGTATGTGCCGGAAACGCTTATGCCTGCGCTTCAGGAGCTGGAGGCGGCCTATGCCGCCGCGTCCAAGGATGCGGCTTTCAAGCGCGAGATGGAGGACCTGCTCCAGCGATACGTGGGCAGGCCCACGGCGCTGTACCACGCGCGCAACCTCACCCGCCACGCAGGGGGGGCGCAGATCTACCTCAAACGCGAGGACCTGGCGCATACGGGAGCGCACAAGATCAATAATGCGCTGGGCCAAGGATTGCTGGCGCAGCGCATAGGCAAGAAGCGGATCATCGCGGAAACGGGCGCGGGGCAGCACGGCGTGGCCACGGCTACCGTGTGCGCCATGCTGGGGCTGGAAGCGATCGTGTACATGGGGGAAGAGGACATACGCCGGCAATCGCCCAACGTCTTCCGCATGAAGCTGCTGGGCGCGCGGGTGGCGCCGGTGAGCAGCGGCAGTCGCACGCTGAAGGACGCCATCAATGAGGCGATCCGCGATTGGGTGACGAACGTGCGCACGACGCACTATCTGCTGGGCAGCGCGGTGGGGCCGCATCCGTACCCCATGATGGTGCGCGACTTCCAGTCGGTCATCGGCAGGGAGGCGAAGGCGCAGATGCGCGAACAGACGGGACGCCTGCCGGACTATGCCATCGCCTGCGTGGGCGGCGGAAGCAATTCCATCGGCCTGTTCCATGAGTTTATCGGCGATCCGCAGGTGCAATTGATCGGGGTGGAGGCGGGAGGAGAGGGGGTCGCCAGCGGCAAGCATGCGGCGACACTTGTCGCGGGCACGGTGGGCGTGCTGCACGGGACGAAGTCGTATGTGTTGCAGGACGCCGCGGGGCAGATCACGGAGACGCACAGCATATCGGCGGGCCTGGACTACCCCGGCGTGGGGCCGGAGCATGCCTTTTTGAAAGATACGAAGCGGGCGCGCTACGTCTCTGTGGATGACAAGGCGGCGCTGGCGGCGTTCCAACTGCTGTGCCGCACGGAGGGGATCATCCCCGCGCTGGAGCCATCGCACGCCATCGCCTATGCCGTGGAGCTGGCGCGGACGCTGCCTAAGGACAAAACGATCCTCGTAAATCTATCGGGGCGTGGCGATAAGGACATTTTCACGGTGGCCGAGGCGCTGGGCGTGAAAGTCTAGGAGGCGGCAGGCGATGATACTACAGGGCAAGGTGGCGATTATCACCGGGGCGGCGTCGGGCATGGGCCGGGCGATGTGCCTGCGCTTCGCTCAAGAAGGCGCCAGCGTGGCCGCGGTGGACGTGGACCGCAAGGGCGCGGAGGCTGTGGCCAAGCAGGTGCACGACGCAGGCGGGGAGGCGATGCCGTTCACCTGCGATGTCTCGCAGCGCGACCAGGTGCGGGAGGCTGTGGCCGCCACGGTGCGTCGCTTCGGCAAGCTGCACCTGCTGGTGAACAACGCGGGCATCTACTTGAAAGACGACTATTTGCTGGAGGACCTGACGGAAGAGACGTGGGACAAGGTGATGGGCGTGAACCTCAAAGGGGCGTTCTATTTTTGCCGGTTCGCGATTCCCGAAATCATCACCTGCGGCGGCGGCGCGGTGGTGAATATCGCTTCCACGGCGGCGCTGGCGGGGGTGGACCACCCTGCCTACGCCGCGAGCAAAGGCGCGCTGCTGAACATGACGCGGGCAGTGGCGCGGCAGTACGCCGCGGATAATGTTCGCGCCAACGTCATCTGTCCCGGCTCCACGGACACGGCGATGTCGCGCAACGCCGCCGCGTTCCGCCAGGAAGCCACGATTCCGTTCCCGCGGATGACGTCGTGGATTCTGCCGCGCTCGGGCAGGCCGGAAGAGATCGCCTCCGTGGCGGCGTTCCTGGCGTCGGAAGAAGCGTCGTACATCACCGCGGCCGTCTACCCCGTGGACGGCGGTTTGACGGCGATCTAAAGGGGGGCGGCGATGCAGCGATTACGGAATAAGGTGGCGATTGTCACCGGCGGCGGCTCAGGGATAGGGCGGGCCACGGCGATACGCCTGGCGGCAGAGGGCGCGAAGGTGATGGCGGCGGACATTTCCGACCTGGGTGGGCGAGAGACCAGGCGGCTCATCACCAAGGCAGGCGGCGAAGCCATCGCGTTGCGGGCGGACGTGACCAAGGCCGGCGATATGCAGCGCATGGTGCAGGACACGGTGCAAGCCTTCGGCGGCGTGCATATTTTGGTCAATAACGCGGGCATTTACTCCGGCGAGGACAAGCGTATCACCGAGATCGACGAGGCGGTGTTCGACCGCGTGCTGGACATTAACCTCAAGGGCATGTTTCTCGCGGCGAAGTACGCCTTCCCGCAGATTGCCAAGAACGGCGGCGGAGCGTCGGTGATGGTCTCGTCCATCGGCGGCGTGAGCGGCGGGTTCGTTACGGCCTACGGCACGAGCAAGGGGGGCGTCATCTCCTTGATGCGTTCCCTGGCGGGGCAGTACGGACACAAGAACATCCGCGTGAACGCCATCCTGCCCGGGCCGATTGATACGCCGATCCACGAGGGTGTGAACATTGCGCGGGGGATGCCGCCGCACAGCCGGCAGTTCGGCAAGACGCCGATGATTACGAACCGTTGGGGTACGCCGGAGGACGTGGCGGCGTTGATTGCGTTTCTGGTGTCGGACGACGCTTCGTTCATGACGGGTGCGGCGGTGACGATTGACGGAGGCAGCACGGCCCTGTAGGGCCGTGCTGCGCGCGCCCGCCACGGAGGGAACCCCACCCCGCGGCGCGGATTTGTGGGCCTGCCGGTTATTCGACTCTTCCCTGCCGTCCCTGAGCCAGCCGCGCCCGCAGGAGCACGGCCAGACCCAGCACCATGACGCCGGTAATGACTAGCGGCGCCTCGCTAGTAACTAGCGAGGCGCCGGGAAATACCACCCAGCCCACGCCGGCGCCATGACCGACGTTGCGTCGCAGGGCGGTGAGGGCCAGCCCGGCGGCAAGGCCCGCGCCGCATGCCAGCGGTGAGAGCGCTACCGTGGCGCCGATGGCCGTGGCTAGACCTATGCCACCAGGAAGGCGGGGGAGGAGGGGGCGCCAGTGGCCGGCGATTGCCGCGGCGCCGCCCAAGACCGAGGCCGCGTCGGAGAGGCCCAGCGCCTGCCCCGTCAAGACGGCGAGCGCTCCTTTGGCGGCGTCGAGGGCGGCGGCGAGCGTGCCGAGCAAGGGGCTCACCTGGCGGAAAAGGTTGGCTGCGCCAGGGTTGCCGGTGCCTGCGCTTCGCAGGTCAACGCCTCGGATACGCGCCAGCCACCAGGCGAAGGGCAGGGAGCCGAGGAGGTAGCCGGCGAGGATGGCGAGCGTGGCTGGGACGGCACTCATCGTATCGGTAGGCTAACGGAGCGGCGGCCCCCCGTGCGCCCTTGTGACGGCGCAGGTATCGCCCGCCCTAGCCTAGCTCCGCCAGCCGCGCCTGGAGCGCCGCCAGCTTGGTCTGGTACTCCGCGAGCCGGGCCCGCTCCTTCTCCACCACGGCAGGCGGCGCTTTGGAGACGAACGCCTCGCTTTCGAGGCGCGACTGGAGCTTCTCCAGCGCATCACGCAAACCGGCGGCGTCCTTTTCCACGCGGGCGCGTTCGGCGTCGCGGTCCAGGGCGATGATTGCGGGGACAATTATGCGCACCGCGCCCAGCACGGCGATGCGCGCGCTTTCGGCGGCGGCGATGGTGACGCCAGGGCCGTGGATGGCGAGGGGGCCGGCCTTGGCAAGTGCGGCGATGCTCCCGCGGTGGCGCTCCAGCGCTTGCTGGGACGCGCCGGCCTCGATGATGGCTTCCGCAGCCTTGCCCTGCTCGATCTTCATCTCGGCGCGGGCGTTGCGGATCGCGGTAACGACTTCGATCACCAGGGCCAGCTCCCGCTCGGCGGCATCGTCTATCTGCGCATGGTTGGCTGCGGGGTAGGGCGCGATCATGATGGATGCGGGGCGTGAGGGGTCGGCGGGCAGGCGCTGCGTGAGGTTCTGCCAGACCTCTTCCGTGACGAAGGGCATGAAGGGGTGGAGCAGTCGCATGCTGTGTTCCAGCACATGGAGCAGCACGGGCAGGGGGGAAGGCGTGGCGGCGGAGCGCAGGCGCACCTTGGCTAGCTCCAGGTACCAATCGGCGAACTCGCTCCAGAGGAAATCGTAGATGACGCGCTGGGCCTCGCCAAGCTGAAAGTCGCGCAGCATCTGGTTTGCCGTGTGGGTGACGCGGTGCATGCGGCTGATGATCCAGCGGTCCTCCGGCGCAAGGTCCGCGGGGAGGGCGAGGGTCGCGCCGCCGGCGTCGTCAGCGGCGGTGAGGATGAAGCGCGAGATGTTCCAAATCTTGTTGGCGAAGTTACGCGCCGCCTCCATTTTGGCGGGAGTGAGGCGCGTATCGTTGCCGGGAGAGGTGCCGGTGGAGAGGGCGAAGCGCAGGGCATCCGTGCCGTACTGCTCCAGCACCTCCAGGGGGTTGATGACGTTGCCCTTGACCTTGCTCATCTTCTCGCCGGCCTCGTCGCGGATCAGGCCGTGCAGATAGACGGTACGGAAGGGGATGTCGCCGGTATTTTCCAGCCCCATCATGATCATCCGCGCCACCCAGAAGAAGAGGATGTCGTAGCCTGTTTCCAGCACGGCGGTGGGGTAGAAGTAGCCTAGCTCGGGTGTTTTCTCCGGCCAGCCCAGGGTGGAGTGCGGCCACAGCCCGGAGGAGAACCAGGTATCGAGGACGTCGGGGTCTTGGGAAATCTGGTTGCTGTTGCAAGATTCGCAGCGGGAGGGGTCGTCCAACGTCACGGTCATGTAGGCGCAGGCGGCACAGTACCACACGGGGATGCGATGCCCCCACCAGAGCTGGCGGCTGATGCACCAATCGCGGATGTTCTCCATCCAGTTCATGTAGACCTTGGAGAAGCGCTCAGGCACGATGGCGATGCGCCCATCGGCCACGGCGCGATAGGCCCGTCCCGCGATGGATTGCGGGTCGTCGTGCGATCCCACCTTCACGAACCACTGCTTGCTCACCAGCGGCTCGACGACTGTCTTGCAACGCTGGCAGTGGCCCACGGCGTGTTCGTGCGGTACGACCTTCTCCAACAGGCCCAGACGTTCGAACTCGGCGACGACAGCTTTGCGCGCGGCGAAGCGGTCCATGCCGGCGAAGGGGCCGCCTTCCTGGTTCACCGTGGCGTCCAGGTTGAGCATGGTGATGGACGGCAGGTTGTGGCGCTGGCCGATCTCGAAGTCCGTAGGGTCGTGGGCCGGCGTGACCTTCACCGACCCCGTGCCGAACTCGATTTCCACCGCGGCGTCGGCAACGATGGGAATGGCGCGGTTGATCAGTGGGAGTACGACGCGCTTGCCGATCAGTCCGTCGAACCGAGGGTCGGCGGGGTTGACGGCGACGGCGGTGTCGCCGACGTAGGTCTCAGGGCGCGTTGTCGCCACGGTGACATAGCCGGACCCATCCTCTAGGGGGTAGCGCAGGTGCCAGAGATTGCCGTGCACCTGCTGGTGCTCCGTCTCCAGGTCGGAGAGCGCGGTGCGGCAGCGGGGGCACCAGTTGATGAGACGCTCCCCGCGATAGATGAGGCCTTTCTTGTAGAGGTTGACGAAGGTGGTGCGCACGGCGCGGCTGGGGCCGGGGTCCATGGTGAAGCGCTCGCGGTCCCAATCGCAGGACGCGCCGAGGCGGCGGTGCTGCTCGCCGATGCGCTTGCCGTAGGCGCCCACCCATTCCCACACGCGCTCGAGGAACTTTTCGCGGCCGATGGCGTGGCGGTCGAGCTTCTCCTTGGCAAGCTCGCGCTCCACTACCACCTGCGTGGCGATGCCGGCATGGTCCGTGCCGGGGAGCCACATGGCGGCGTCTCCCTCCATGCGCCGCCAGCGGATGAGCGCGTCCTCCATGGCCGCGGTGAGGGCGTGGCCGATGTGTAGTTCGCCGGTGACGTTGGGCGGCGGCATGATGATGGCGAACGGCTTTTTCGCCGGGTCAACGCCGGCCTTGAAGTAGCCGCTTCGCAACCACCAATCGTAGAGCCGCTGCTCCACGGCGCGCGGGTCGTATGTCTTGGGGATGGGGCTCGGTCGCGGGGTGGTCTGGGTCATAGCGGTGCTTCTGTTGGGACGGTGCACTTTCCATTGTAGCGAAACGCCGGTAGGGTTACTACCCAGGAGCAATGGGCATCAGCACCACTGCCCGCGCGCGCCCGCGTTTTTACAATAGGGACAGATATAGCAATGGGGACAGATATGGGACAGAAGGGTGTCATTGCGGTGTGGCGGACATGTCTGCTGGCGGCGATCGCGGCAGGTTGGGTGTCTGTTGCGCCCGCCCATGCGGCGCCGCCACGCGCCATCACGGACATTTCGGTCACTGCCATAGCATCGGCGGACCCTGTGACAGCAGGCCAATCGTTTACTTACACCATCACGGTGCGCAACAATGGGCCGGACGGCGCTCTTGGCGTGCGGCTGGTGGATACCCTGCCCGCGCAGGTGATCCTCACCTCCTCCGGCACCACGCTGGGGACGTGCCCGCTGGAAGGCGGGGTGAACCTGACCTGCATTTTCGGGCCGATGGTGAGCGGGACCACAGCGACTGTTACCGCGGTGGTTACCGTCCGCACATCGGCGCGAGGGCAGATCGTTAGCCTTCTGTCAGTGCAATCAGCAGACATTGACTCTGGCAGCGCCAACAACAGCACCCAAGTGGTCACCAGCGTGACCACCGCAGCCGACGTGGGCGTGACGCTCTCGGCGCCTGCCGTAACGATGGCGGTTGGCGCGGTCTCCGCCACGGTGACTAACGCCGGGCCATCTGACGCCTCCAGCGTTCTGCTCACCGGCGTATTGCCCCAGGGCTTGGCGTTTACCGGCGGCACGGTTGCCGGAGGGACATGCGGCGGGTTCGCAGCATCGTTCAACTGCACGCTGGCATCGCTTGCCGTGGGCGCAACAGCCACGGTGATGCTCAACGTGGCGCCCCAACCGGGCGCACGCGAGCTTTCCAGCGCCACCGCATCCGTTATGGCGCTGGAGCCCGACGGCGCGCAGGCAAACAACGCGGCAACGGTGGTGCTGGCAGTGAAGCCGCAGGCGGACTTGGGGGTGACGCTGGCATACACCGAGCTGCTCATCGTGCGAAACGGCACGGTGCGCTACGTGGCGCAGGTCATCAACAATGGGCCGTCCCTGGCAACGGGGGTGACGCTCACGGACACGCCTCCCGCCGGCCTGGCCTACGCCTCCGTAGTGACGACGCAAGGGAGTTGCGCGGCAGCGGTGGCCACGGTGTCATGCGCCGTGGGCACGCTTATGCCGGCAGCCACGGCTACGGTCCATCTTTTCTTCACCATAACCTCATTATTGCCTGCGGTTGCCGTCACCAATACCATCACGGTGAAGTCCAACGAGACCGATATCAACACGACGAACGACAAAGGTACATTCACCGGGCGCATCACTGATCCCAGCATCGTGCCGACGTCCACGCCCACGCCTGCCCCCACACCAACGCCAACGCCGCCGCCAACT
>SHYB01000046.1 GCA_009693015.1 Dehalococcoidia bacterium | reverse complement strand
CCCTCTCTGGACACACCCCAGGAGAGAGCGCTGCCGCTGCACCCTTGCCAAAGAGGGGCGAGGTCCCTCTTTGGACACACCCCAGGACGGCGAACCGCGACCGCGTCCGAAGCCAGCCCCGAATCACCCATGGTATCGAACCAAACGGAAAACAGAGGCTACTGACAAAATCGCTGCACCACTAACCCTGGCATAGTCGCTGCACCTTGACACGCTTGGGGGGGGCGCGTATGGCAGACGCCGGCTTTCCCACCCGCCGCGGCGCGCGCTCCGTTGGGACGAGCCTTCGAGAGCCTCAGGGCGAACGGAGTGCAAGAAGAGCAGCCGCGCGAACCTAGTTGAAGCGGTAGAGGGCTTGGGCGTTCTCCCACTGTACGCGGCGCTGCTCGGCTTCGGGCATGCCGTGGAGGATGCGGGCGAGGGTTTCGCGGCTCTTGGGGAAGGTGGTTTCAGGGTGCGGATAGTCGCTGCCCCACACCAGGTTCCGGACGCCGATGACATCGCGCAGGCGCATGACGAGGGGGTCTTCCTGGAAGGAGAGGGAGACGTTGCGATGGAAGAAGTCGCTGGGGATGGCGCTGGATGACGTGAAGCGGGGCCAGTTGGCGCGCAGGGCACGCTGGGTGTAGGTGTAGTCCATGGCGTTGAGGAAGAAGGCGGCCCAGGAGGCCTCGTGCTCCACCGACAGCACTTGCAGCTTGGGGAATCGTTCAAAGACGCCGCCGAAGATCATGTTGGCCAGGGACATTTGCACCCAGTAAGGGAAGGTGGAGTACAGCGCCGGGGTAGAGAGGAGCTTGATGTCTGAGTTGGACATATCTCGGTTGCTGCTGGAGGTTGGCGGCAGGGTGCGGTTGGTGCCGATGTGCAGGGAGAGCGGCATGTCGAGGGAGGATGCCGCTGCCCAGAAGGGGTCGTACATCGGGCGGTCGTAGGAAAAGTCCTCGTGCGGATACACGGAGATCATGGCGCCGGCGAGTCCCATCTTGGCGCAGCGCTCCAGCTCCCGCACCCCGGTCTGGACGTCATCCAGCAGCACCAGGCCAATGCCCTTCAGCCGCTTGGGGTGAGCCCGGCAAAACTCCGCAATCCAATCGTTGTAGCCAGCCTGGATCGCCATGAGCAGGCCGGCATCGGGGATGCGCCACATGCGCATGCAAATCGTGGTGTACACTACTTCGCCGTCCACGCCGTCCAGATCCATGGCCTTGATCTTTGCGTCCGGGTTGTAGGCGCCGGGTTTGACCTCGGAGAAGCGCCCCTCCAGCCGCAGCTTATCGATCCCTTCGTAGCGCAGGCCGGGTTGGATGCCGGAGGCCACCGTGGTGGCGCGGATGCCGTCCACATACCAGTAATCCGCCGTAGGGTCGGCCACAAGCTTGGGCGCGCGGTCGCGGTACTGCGCAGGCACGCGCCCCTTCCAGAGGTCTGGCGGCTCGACGACGTGGGAGTCGGTGGAGAGGAGTAACGCTGCCATTGCGGCTATCCTTGGAGTTCGCCTGAATCGATCAGGGTGCTGACGGCGGACTCCACGCGGGTGCCCTTGAAGAAATCAGGGTTGGCCCCGGCGTAGAGGCGGGCGCTGTTGGTGAAGACGAAGTCGCGGAAGTCAGGCTCGGTGATGCGGCCGTCCTCCACCTGCTCCCAGGCCTCATGGATCACGTCGTTCATGTGTGGCACGTCCCAGTGGCCGATGTCCGACCCCAGGATGGCGCGGAGCTTGGAGTTGAAGGGGTTGATCTTGGTGTCGAAGGCGATGGGGTTCTGGGGGTCGTCCGCCTCGCAGCCGAAGTAGAAGCGCGGCACGAAGAGATCGCGGATGTCTTCGGGGCGGCGGATATCGCAGGCGGCGAAGTCGTCGATATTCCACTGGCGCTGCTGGAGTTTCACCTTCTCCTGGGCGGCGCGGATGTCGTCCACGTGGCTGGCGATGCGGGCGTTGGGCTCCTTGCGGGCCTGGGCGATGATGGCGTCTACGTCTATGCGGGCGGGGTTGAGGTGCTGAATCTCGTTGACGTTGCGGCGCTGCCAGTGGGAGAGGATGCCGGCATAGAGGCTGGCGCCCCAGCCGATGCCGCCTTCGAGAAAGCCGAAGTTCAGCGTGGGGAAGCGCCGCGTGACGCCGCCCAGAAAGAGCGCCTTGGCCAGGGGCTCCTCGCCCGCGGCAAGCACGCCGATGTGGTTGAACATGAAGTTGGAGATGGACTGCCTGCTGCCCCAGGCCACCTGGCCGCAGTGGAAGGTGGGGGCGATCTTGAGCTCCACGCACTTGGCCCAGAACGGGTCGTAGTCGTGTTCGCTGTCCATGCCGAAGTAGTCGGGTCGTGTGAGCAGGTGCGAGGCGTTGGGGAAGTCGCGGTCGCGCTGGGGGACGCGGCGGAAGACGCATCCGGTGGCGCTGGAAAGCATGACCGACTTGAGGCCGAGGACCTGCACGGCGTGGGTCAGCTCGGCGATGGCCTCTTCCGGCGTCCACATGGGGATGATGGCCACGGGCGTCATGCGGTCGGCGTAGGGGCCGTAGAGGGCGGCGAGGTAGGTGTTGAAGGCGCGGCAGGAGGCCTGGCGGAACTCGGCGTCCTCGAAGGATGGGATGAGCACGCCTTCGGTGGGATAGAGGATGGTGAAGTCAATGCCGAACTCGTCCAGGCGCTCGGCGAGGACGCTGGGAAAGAAGGCGGTGGCGCGGTCGCGGGTGTTCTCCGCGGGGAAGCCCCAGAAGGAGGGCCGCTTGGTCCAGGCGTCGCGCCGGTCGGCGGGGGAAGTCGCCATCAGCGGGGAGTGGTAGTGGAGGTTGACGGGGTTGGGTTTGATGTAGCGCTCCGCCATCTCGTGCCCGCCGACTTCACGCAGGAAGTCGAGGTAGACGGAGGTGATTTCTAGGTAGTGGCCGTCGGAATCAATGACAGGGTGGGACAGGCGGGAGCGAACCTGCTGGGAGCGGGACTGGCGGCTCTGGGTCATGGGTCGTCTCTTTCCAGTGGCCTTGGGTGTGGGGCGAGTATATGCGGCGTGCTGGCGGGGGTCAAACGCTGCGCTTGACGCCCAGGATTGGCGAAACTATTATCGCAGCCAGAAGAGTATCGCTGCCGGCGGGCGGGCATGCCGCCTACCGGCGGGTATCCTAGTCAAGAGCGGGACTGCGCAGGATATTCCGGAAGGGGAAAACCATGCTGGAAGAGTATGTGATCAAAGGGAGCGACGTGAAGTGGCGGTATTTCCAAGAGGACGCCGACGAGCAGGAAGGCGTGAAGGCGTACCTGCTGGGGGAGCGCGGCGGGCCGGACGCGGTGCTGTGCCGCCATTCCAACGGGGCGAAGGCGCGGCCGCACTTTCACGTGGGGTCGCAGTTCCAGATGATCGTGCGCGGCACGAGCCGATTTCCCGATAAGACGCTGGAAGGGCCGGCGGTGCATTACAGCGACCACAACACGGCGTACGGCCCATTCGAGATGGACAACGGGCATGAGATGCTGGTGCTGCACCCCGCGCCCGCGGGCCAGGTGTTCTTGCACCAGGACCCCGCATCGTTCAAGAAGCGGGCGAATAAGAGCGGGCGCCTCATGAGCCGGTCGGCAAACGAGGTGGCGTGGGAGGATGTGCCGGGAGCGGCGGGGGCGCGCCGCAAGCAGTTGCTGACGGCAAAGGACGGCCCGATCGTGGAGATCGTGGAGTGCGCCGCGGGGGCGACGATCCCGGCGACGGCCGCGCCGTACGGGCGCTTCGAGTATGTGCGCGCGGGCAGCGTGACGTGCCAGGGCAAGACGCTGGAGGAGGGGGCGCTGCGCTTTGTGCGGGGCAAGGAGACGCCGGCGGCGCTGACGGCAGGGCGCAACGGGGCCACGGTGTTTCTGATGGCGTTCGATGTGGACGCGGAGCATGGGGAGACAGGCGGGCTGTCCATAGAGCAGCGCCAGAACCAGTTCCAAGAGATCAAGGCCATGGGGAAGGCGTGACGTTTCCCCTGTCCCTCGCCAGGTGATATTCCGACGCCGCGCAGGCGAAGGTGAGAGCCGGCCCGCTGTCTTCTACGGTTGGTGGCTGGTGGGCGGCGCGCTGATCCTGGGCCTGCTCAACAGCGGGCTGTATTTCCAAGCGTTCTCCAGCTTCATCGAGCCGCTGGGAGAAAGCTTTGGCGCAAGCCGCAGCGTCATTCTGCTGGCCTTTTCCCTGGCGAACCTGGGCGAGCCGCTGATCGGCCCCATCCAGGGGATGCTGGTGGACCGCTACGGCCCCCGGTGGGTGATGCTGTTCGGCATCACGCTGGCGGGCCTGGGGTTTGTCCTTTCAAGCTTTACGGGAAGCATCGTCGTGTTCATCGCCATCTTCGCGCCGCTGGTGGCGGTGGGGCAAAGCATGGGGATGCTGCAACCGGCGGTGGCCACGGTGAGCAAGTGGTTCGTGCGCAAGCGGGGCCAGGCGCTGGGGTACACCTTCACGGGGTTCGCCCTGGGCGGGGCCCTAGTGCCGCTGGTGGAGTACCTCATCCATGCGATGGGGTGGCGGCACGCCTTTGTGGTGATAGGCGTTACCATATGGGCGCTGGGCTATCCCATCGCGCTGATGATGCGCCGCAGCCCGGAGCACTACGGCCTGCTGCCGGACGGGGACGCCTCCAAAGAGCATGCCGCCGCGGCGGAAAAGGCGTCGGGCCGGAAAGTGACGGAGGTGGACTTTACGCTGAAGGAGGCGGTGCGCTCGCGCACCTTTTGGACCCTGAACGTGGCCTTCTCCTTGCGGATGTTTGTGGTGGCGTCCATCACGGGGCACTTCATCCCCATGATGGGGGAGAAGGGCATCTCCTCGGGCACAGCGGCGACGCTGCTGCTGCTCTTCTCCGCGGTGACCATCCCCAGCAGGCTGATCTTCGGCTATCTGGCGGACCGCTACTCCAAGATGCGCCTCATGGAGATGCTCATGGGGGTGATGATCCTCTCGCTGATCGTGCTGAACTTCTCCAGCGCCACGTGGCACGTCGCCGTGTTCATCGTGATCTACGGCATCACGTGGGGCGGCAGCGGCGCGAGTCTGATTATGGCGATCCGCGCGGAGTTCTTCGGCAGGAAGAACTTCGCCACCATCGCCGGGGCTTCGTCCTTCCTCAACCTCGGCGGCGTGGTTGCGGGGCCGGTGGTAGTGGCGATAATCTTCGACGCGAAGGGCGACTACCAGTTTGTCTGGCAACTCTTTGTGATCATCGCGGGGCTGTCCACGTTCGTCATGTTCTTCGCCAAGCGGCCGTACCCTAATCGGCCGTTGGCCCAGACGCCCTAGGGCGTCTGGGCCAACGGCCGGCATGTATTACTGCCGTGCTGACGGCTTAGCGCGGTGCGGCTGGCTCGCGGCGGTCGAAATCGGCGCGACGCACCACAAGCCCAGGCAGGCTGACCGCGTCCGCCTGCGCCAAATATAGCGCCACGGGTTCGATGAGGCGCGGGTCTTCCCATCCGGTCCAGTCGGCGTTGGGGCCGCGGCCAAAGAGGGCACCCTCCGTTTTCATGGGGCCAGGGGCGAGACAGGAGACGGCGATGTTGTGCGGGGCGACCTCTGTTGCCAGGGTAGCGCACATGCGCTCCAGCGCGGCCTTGGTGGAGCCGTAGGCGCTGGTGCCTGCCCGCGCGCCCAGGGCAGCGCCGGAGGTGAGTTGGATGATGCGCCCGGCATTGCGCCCGATCATGTGCGGCAGCACGGCCTTGGTGAGCAGGAAGGCCCCGTGGACGTTAACGCGGTAGACCATCTCCCAGCGCTTGAAGGTGGTGGCGGCCAGCTGATCGTAGATGATGACGGCGGCACTGTTGACGAGGATGTCTACGCCGCCTGCCCAGGCGATGGCCTGGCGCACCAGGGCCTGGGTGTCCTCTTCGCTGGTGACGTCGCAGCGCACGGCGAGGGCGTCGCCGCCCGCGGCGAGGATACCGGCGACCGTCTCGCCGATAGTCCCCGCGATCTTGCCCGGCGCCTCCGTGCGCGCGGCGACGACCACCCGCGCCCCTTCGCGGGCGTAGGCTGTGGCGATGACCTTGCCGATGCCGCGGCTGGCCCCGGCGACGATGGCAGTCTTTCCCTGAAGCGTTCCCATACGGTACTCCTTGGTGTCCACGGAAGACAGGCATATGCTGTTCCGCCGCTGTTCATGGTGAGCGATTCCCCCGCCGGCCGCCGGCGGGGAATGATGGCTGGCGTCGCTCGCCGCAGCGTATAGTAGCAGGCGCTGCCGCGCGCGGCAGCGGGTAGAATAGGACGCACTACGCCGGTTCGAGGGTTATGTGATCACTTCGCTGTACATAGACGAGCAGGGGAAGCTGACCTCCAACATCCCCAAGGAAGAGTACGCGGGCATCATCGCCAGCGGACGGGGAGTCCTGTGGGTGGACATGGAGAGTCCCAAGCAGGTGGAGGCGGTGGAAGTGCTCACCTCCATCTTCAAGTTCCACCCGCTCTCCGTGGAGGACTGCTTCCACCCGTTGCAGTACTCCCGGGTGGACGTGTACCGCGATTATGTTTTCGTGATCGCGCACGGGCTGAAGTCCAACAGGGAGCAGCGCGTGAAGACGGTGGAGCTGGACTTCTACGTGGGCGCGAACTACCTGGTGACGTTCCGCGATGAGCCGATGGCGGCGGTGGAGGCGCTGACGCAGACCGTGGTGAAAGATTCGTCGAGGATCGCGCGGGGGGCGGACTGGCTGGCGCACGCGCTGCTTGATGCGCTGGTGGACGGCTACCTGCCGGTGATCGAGGCGATGGAGGACCGGCTGGAGACGCTGGAGGTGGCGGCGCTGGAAAACCCGGGCAGGGAGACGCTGGCGGACGTCCTGGCGGCGAAGCGGGACGTGGGCCGAGTCCATCGCGCCGCATTGCCGCTGCGGGAGGTCATCAGCCGCATCTCTCGGGAAGAGCTGGCGCAAATCAAGCCGGCCACCCGTGTGTACTTCCGCGATGTCTACGACCATCTGGTGCGGGTGACGGAAGCCAGCGAGGTGATGCGCGAGGTGGCGGAGGGCGCGCTGACGATCTACGCCATGTCCCAGAACAATCGCACGAACGACGTGATCAAGGCGCTGTCCATCCTGGCGACGGTGGCGCTGCCCGCGCTGCTGGTCTCCAGCATCTACGGGATGAACTTCACGCACATGCCGGAGCTGGACTGGCGCTACGGCTACCTGTACGCGCTGCTGACCACCGGAGGAATTTCCGGCAGCCTGCTGCTGATTCTCAAGTACAAGAAATGGCTCTAGGCAGGGGATAGGCTCTACTACGAGCGCACCTACGACCTCACCCGAGTCCGGCCCTCCTGATGGCCCTGCCACGCGGGAGCGGGGCATCCAGACGTTCCGCTCCCTGCGGCACAGGGACTACCGTATTCTCTGGGGCGGCATTGTCACCTCCAGCGTGGGCCAGTGGATGGAGCAGCTCACGCTTGGCTGGCTGGCGCTGACGATCACCGACTCGGCGTTCTGGGTGGGCGCGGTGAGCGGGGCGCGGGCAATTCCGTTCCTTGTGCTCAGCCCCTTCGCGGGAGCGATGGCCGACCGGGTGGACCGGAAAATGCTCCTGGCCGGCAGTCAACTCGCCACAGGGGTGGTCGCCGCCACGATGGCGGTGCTCAACCTCACCGGCCAGCCGCACATCGGCACGGTGATGGGGCTTTCGCTGGCGCTGGGCGCGGCGTGGGCGGTCAACAACCCTTCGCGCCAGACGCTGGTGCCGCAACTGGTGCCGCGGGAATCGCTGATGAACGCCATTGCCCTGAACAGCGTGGGGTTCAACATTTCCCGCACGCTGGGGCCGTTTCTTTCCGGGGTGCTGCTGCGCTTCATAGACGTAGGCGGTGTCTTTGTCATCACCAGCAGCATGTACGTGCTGGTCTTCGCCAGCACTCTGGCGATGCGCGTGCCGGCCCGCCGGCCCCAGGAAGGCCCGAGGGAGTCTATCTGGCGCAACATCGCGGAGGGGGGACGATACCTGCGGCAGCACCCCATGCTCCGCTCCATGGTGCTGTTCTCCTTCATTCCGGTGGGGCTGGGCATGCCATACATGTCACTCATGCCGGTGTTCGCCCGCGATGTGCTGGGCCGGGAGGAGTTCGGCCTGGGCCTGATGCTGGCAGCGGCAGGCATTGGGGCGGTGACTGGATCGGTGATCCTGGCCACCGCGGGCGCCTTGCGCCGCCCCGCCAGGGTGATGCTGGTCATGGGTACGGCGTTCGGCTGTTTCCTGGTGGGCTTTGGCCTGTCCCATCAGTTCCCTCTCTCCCTGGGCATTCTCATGCTGACGGGCGCGTCGCTCATGGCGTTCAACACTATCAGTTCGACAGTGATCCAAACGAACGTGGACGATGCGTTCCGTGGCCGCGTGATGAGCGTGTTAATGATGGAGTTTGGGTTCACCCCGCTCTTCACGTTCTTCGGCGGCGTGGTGGCGCAAGCGTTCAGCCCGGAGGCGGCGGTGATGACTATGGGCATCGCCGTGGTGGTGGGCATGATCTCCGCCTACGCGCTCATGCCAGGGTTGAAGTACGCTGAGATGTCGCCGCCCCGTCCGCCGGCGGAGCCAGGGCGGCGGGGCTAGCGGCGTGGCGCGATGGTCACGAGGCCGGCGCTGGCAGCTTTTGGCGGGGTCCCCTAGTAACCCTTGGCGGGGTCAATGATGTTCTTCAACGGCTGCCCCGCGACGTAGCGGCGCAGCTGGTCGCAGAAGAAGCGGGTGGCGCGGAGGCGATGGTCAATCGTCTCGCCGGTGACGTGCGGCGAGATGAGGCAGGTGGGCAGGTCCCACAGGGGCGAATTCGCAGGCAGCGGCTCCCGCTCGAACACATCCAGGCCCGCGCCGGCGATCCACCCTTCTTGCAGCGCGCGCACCAGCACCGGCTCGTCTATCAACTTGCCGCGGCCGACGTTGATGAGGTAGGCCGTGGGCTTCATCGCCCGCAGCTCACGTTCGCCGATGATGCGGGTGGTCTCCTTGGTCAGCGGCAGCGCGGACACCACGAAGTCGCATTGGCCCAGGAGGTCCGTCAGCATGGGGCCGGGGTAGACGGCCTCGAAGTCGCCGGCATGACGTTCGATGGAGGCGATGCTGCGGCGATAGCCCAGGACGCGCATGGAGAACGCTCTGCCGCGGTGCGCCACCTCCAGGCCGATCTGGCCCATGCCCAGGACGCCCAGCGTCTTCCCTTCGAGAAAATCGGGAATGACTGGCGGGCGGTTGTAGGCGTGCAGGCGCTTGTTTTCCATGAGGCCGGGGGCGCGCTTGACGAACATGAGCATGAAGAGGAAGCAGCTCTCGGCGATGGGCTTGGAGTTGGTGCCGGTGGTGTTGGTGATTATGAACGGAGCATTATCGAGGCCGGCTTCCGCGAGAAAATCCACGCCGGTGCCGAAGTAGTGGGCCCACTTGAGCTTGGGCGCGCGCTGGATAAGGCGCTGGGGCCGCTGCGCCAGGAGCAGCACCTCCAGATCGGCCAGCACCCGGTCTAGCTCCTTGGACGGCGCGCCGGACTTGCGTTCCTCACTCGCCAGGGCGGTGATGTCTTTGATGGCGATGCGCGGGGAGACGCCCTGAATCATCGCGGTGATTTCCGGCGCGGCGTTGAAAGTGACGCCGACGTTGATCTTGTCCATGTTTTCTCCTGTTGGGCAGCTCAGGGTCGGTCGCCGTCATGATGCGCCTGAGTTCCAGGCCGCGCGAAACTCCCGGCCAAGAGTAGCCACCGTCCAGGACGGTGTCAAACGGGGATGAGCCGCTTGACGTTGCGGCGCGGCAGGGGGATACTCCGCGCCGAAGCCAGGGTATGGGGCTGCCCATATGACGGAGCCATAAGGAGGCGCTATGCCGCTCGCGAACATGGTGATGCCAGAGAAGCCGGTGATGTTCTGCATGAGCGCCACGCCGCTGGACGATCAGGAGCGCTTGGACGAGGCGGGGTTCCGGTCGCACCTGCGCCGCCTGGCGGAGGCGGGGATAGGGGTGTACCTGGGCAGTGCGGGGACGGGCGAAGGCTCGGCGCTGGAGCCGGACGAGTTGCAGGCGCTGTACCGCATCGGCGTGAGCGAGCTCAAGGGCAAGGTGCCGGTGTACGCCAACCCGCGCGAGGCGCATACGGCGAAGCAGATGCATACCATCGCCAAGATAGCGATGGAGGCAGGCGTGGACGTGGTGCAGCTGTATCAATCGCAGGCGCTGCATGGCAACCAGGTGGACCCGCGGGAGCTGGAGGGCTACTACCGCTACCTGCTTTCGCGCATTGACTACCCCGTGGCGCTTTCCATTCACAGCGCTTCGGGCTACCTGGCGCCGGTGGAGCTGACGGCAAAGCTGTGCAATGAGTACAAGCAGATCGTGGCGGTGAACCTGCACGGGCCAACCACGCCGTACTTTGTGCAACTGCGCGACCGCGTGCGGCCGGAGGTGCGCCTCTACGGGGGCAGCGCCACGCTGCTGACGTGGCTGCCGCTGGGGGCCAACGGTTGCCAGGCGGCGGAGCCGAACTACGCACCGAAGCTGTGCCAGTCCATCGTGGACTACTACATGGCGGGGGATATGAAGAAGTGCGGCGAGGCCTATGCGCTGATGATACGCATGATGCAGGCTTTGGCTGTCCCCGGCCAGGCGCCCGGGCCGAGCCGCACGGTGAAGACGGTGCTGAAGGCGCTGGGCCTCCCCGGCGGACCGGCGAAAAGCCCGTTCAAGGTGCTGGACGATGCCGCGGTGGAGCGCATCCGCCAGAACTTGAAGGTGGTGAAGGTGCCTGAGCTGATGCACCTGCCGGCGATGCAGCGCCCCTAGGCAAGCGCGTTGTTGAGGGGTGGGCGGGCGCGCCGCGTGAACCTGACGTGGTGCGCGTCTGCGTCCCGCGCGCACACCTGGTGCGTATAATGAAAAGCACGTATGCGGACGGCGTGAGCCTCGCCGCGCGGCGCAGGGCATCGTTCATTCCGCCAAGGAGCCACCGTGAAACGCGTTGTTCTTGTTGTTGCGTTGGCAATTGTGGCCGCGCTTGCCGTCTCCAGTTGCGGGCTGGCGCGGCTGAACACTCCTGTCCCCGATGAGATGGACAAGGTGCTGGAAGCATACCGCCTGGTGGAAACGCGCTACGTGGACAAGAAGATGCTTGACAAGGGCGCGCTGGCGGAAGGGGCCATCGAGGGGATGCTGGCGAAGCTCAACGATCGGTTCACGGGGTACCTGGCGCCCAAGGATTTCCAGAGGGCGCAGGAGCGGCAGGACGGTAGGTTTCAGGGCATCGGCGCGACGGTGACGGCGAAGGATGGCAAGCCGGCGATCCTGGGGCTGTTCCCCGACTCGCCGGCGGAGAAGGCGGGCTTGAAGCCCGGGGATGTGTTCCTCACCATTGAGGGCAAGCCGCTGGACGGCCTCACGCTGGAGGAGATGGTGGCGCTCATTCGCGGCGCGGAAGGCACCACGGTGCGCCTGGAGATGCAGCGCGAGGGGGTCTCCGGCCCGCTGTTCTTCGACATTGTGCGCGTGGCGATCAAGGCGGTGACGGTGACGTTTGAGATGGCGACGAGCGCCGTCGCGCGCATCCATATCCTGGAGTTCAGCGCCACCACGGGAGACGACCTCAAGCGCGCCCTGCGGGACGCGCTGGCGCAGCGCCCGCAGGGGCTGCTGCTGGACTTGCGCAACAACCCCGGGGGCCTGGTGGACACCGTCATAGATATCGCCAGCCAGTTTCTGCGGGAAGGACTGGTAGGCTACGAGATTGACGCGGACGGCAAGCGGATTGAGTGGGAAGTGCAGAAGGACGGCATCGCGCTGGAGATTCCGATGGTGGTGCTGGTGAACGGCAATAGCGCCAGCGGCAGCGAGCTGCTTTCCGGCGCGCTGCAGGACCAGGGCCGGGCCAAGCTGCTGGGCACGCAGACCTACGGCAAGGGCTCGGTCAATCAGACGTGGAGGCTCAAGGATGGCTCAGGGGTGCGGCTAACCACGGCGAAGTGGTACACGCCCAAGGGCAGGCAGATCGGCCAGGTTGGCCTGACGCCGGACATCGTGGTTGCGCTGGCGCCGAATAACGCAGGCGGGGATGCGCAGATGCAGCAGGCGATCCGTCTGCTGGCGCCGCCTCCGGCAACCGGCGCAGCTACGCTGAGGATGCCTGCCTATGCCGGATGAGAAGAAGTACAAGACGGTCAGCGTCAACCGCATCGCGCGGCACGAGTATGAGGTGCTGCGGACAGTGGAGTGCGGCCTGGTGCTGACGGGGTCGGAGATCAAGTCCATCCGGCAGGGGAAGGTGCAACTGCGCGAGTCGTTCGCGCGCCCCGCGAGAGGCGAGGTGTGGTTGCACGGGGCGCACATCGCGCAATACGCCGCGGCATCGCCGGCGGACAACCACGAGCCGGACCGCCCCCGCAAGCTCCTGCTCCACAAGGACCAGATTGACGACCTGTCGCTGGAGGTGGCATCGCAGGGGCTGACGCTGATCCCGCTGCGCATGTATTTTAAGGACCACCGGGTGAAGCTGGAGTTGGCGCTGGCCCGGGGGCGCAAGCAATACGACAAGCGCCAGGCCATCGCCAAGCGGGACGCGGAGCGGCGCATGCGGGTGGCGATCCGACAGAGGTCGAAGTAGCGGTGCGCTTGGTTATGTCAACAATATTGTGGTATACTGCGGGCATGGGGACGCGTGGGTTCGACAGGGGAATGCCTGCCAGGACCGCGAGCCGAGGTCGCCAACACCCTCGCAAATCCGTTGGCAACAGAGTAACTGGCAACAGACAACTCGCTCTAGCCGCCGCATAAGGCAGCTACGTTCGCTGGAGCCCCGCCCTGAGGGCGAAGGACGAACGACACTAAATCAGGGTGCAGCCTCCCGAATGCCGATACGGGGGACTTAAGACTCATCGGCTGGCCCTCCAGAGCAATGCCGGGTGCGCGATGGAAGGGCGAGAACCCCAGACACCGGCTACGCTCGTAGACGTTTTGCCGCAGAGTTCTTCTGGACGGGGAGTTCGACCCTCCCCCGTCTCCACCAACTCCAAACTTTCAGCCGTTCGGCCTCTTCCGGTGAGAAGAGCAGGACGGCTGAAGTTTTCGCCCTGGTCATCGCTCCCTCGAGGAGTGTGCGGAACCCGGGGGCTGGGGTGATCGCGCCGACCATCTTGCCCTGCATGTCCACGTAGACTCGCTCGATCAATGGGCGGATAAGTTTACGCCTCTCTTCCGGCGTCGCCTCCCTCCATAACTTTGGTATATTCTCCAATTATTTGTTCGGCAGCGACCCAGTTACAATCGATGACAGAAGGGGTTCCAGTAGGTGCTGCCCGTTGGCAGACAGCCATTGCTTCGCCCTCTCCGTCTCCGGACAGAGGCTATGAACAGTCAACCAGAACTTCGCCGAGTGGTCGGGGACGGCGAGGTGAACCGCCTCGTGTGTCACCATGTACCGGAGCACGAAATCGGGCGCGAGAATGAGCCGCCAGTTGAAGGACAGGTTCCTGTGGGCCGAGCAGTTTCCCCACTCGGCCGCGTGCTCCGGGCTATGCATGAGACAGTAGGGGCTGTCACGCAATGGTGGCGCGAGGCAAGGCTCTCCCGTCGGCTTCTGGAATGCACAGTGGCTGGCTGCCACCTAGAGGCCACCTCTGCTGGCAAGGGGCGAGGTGGCGTTGCGCCTATGACGAGGCAGGCCCCCCGGTTGGGGAGCCTGCCAGACCAGCCTGTTCTGACTGAGAAAGGCTAGAGCTCCAGCATGGAGAGCAGGAGGTCTCGGCGCTCTTCTTCATTGGCGGTGGCCCAGAGTCGCGGCAGGTCCATGACCAGCCTCCCGGCTTCCTCGGCCGCATTGGCGGCCGGGACCACGAGGCCGGTCAGCTCCATGGCGTTACTTTACCCGAACGCCGCCGGCGTATAGAAGGGCGTATAGCAGGCAACACCAGCTCGTGCCTGGCAGGACTCGCTTCCCGCTCAGTCGGGAATCGTCACGCAGACCTTGCGATGGGGTCTCCAAAAGCGTAGCATCCAATTGCTCAAGAGGGATTCGTCAATTTCAGCCTCTCCAGAAGGACTTGGTTATGAAGCTGGTAGTGAATGCAACCGGCCTGTGGCGACAGTCGGTACTCAGGATAAGGTTGGGCCAGACAGTCGGGATACGTGGACTGACTTTCGGCTTGGCTGTGCTGTTGGCAGCGACGGCCTGTTCGCA
>SHYB01000009.1 GCA_009693015.1 Dehalococcoidia bacterium | reverse complement strand
AGGCTTATAAAGGGAGCGGCCCTCTGCGCTCCTCATCTGGTGCTGGGCCTTGCCCCACACTCCCTTGCAGCGCCGGGAGGGCCACCCCTTCACCTGACGGTGCGTGACGCAGCGCCCCCCAGGCATCCCCGGCCCGCTTCCGTAGGCGATCTGCCCTCCACACCCTGACCCCGGCGACCTCCAGCCGTCCACTCCCAGGCGAGCGCAGACCTGGGCCGGGCCACGGGGGACCACTGGCGCGATCAGCCAGGCGTACCTTAACAACCGCATACCAACCCGTGCAGCCATCGCCCCTAGCGGCGGTTGCATATCCTGTCCTCCACCCTCGCCATCTCGGATGGAGAGGGCAGGGTGAGGCCGAAATACGCTACCCCTTCCTGGGGAAAGGCCGGGATGGGGGTGACAGGGGCAATGACAGCGTCGTTGCGTCGCGCCCCACGCCGTCGCCGTTTGCATCCCCGGCACCCTGCGGCTACAATCGCCACACAGCAAGGCTGGTGTCGCCCCGGAACCGCTGGATCGGCCGGAATGGCTGGATCGAATGGAACAAGTGGAACCCATTCCCGTTACCGTCTACTTTGACTTCGCCTGACCCCACGTCTACCAGGCAGCAGTTTGGCTGCGCAAGGTGCAACAGGCCAACGGCAACCGTCTTCAGGTGACGTGGAAGAACTTCATCCTGGAACAGGTCAATAGCAAGAACGGCCCCGCCTGGTTCATCTGGGACCAGCCGGAAGAGTATCCGGCACGGACCATGCGCGCCCACCGCCTTGTCGAAGCCGCGCGCCTGCAAGGGCCGGAGGCCTACGCCCGCCTCCACTACGCCCTCCTGGCGGGTCGCCACGAGCATCGCAAAGACCTCGCCGACCCCAACGACCTCTGGGCGATCGCCGGCACTCTCGAACTCGACCTCCAACGATTGCGCCGCGACGCAGCCGATCCCGCCCGCCTCCAAACCATCGCAGCCGATCACCTCGGCGCCCTCAAACAAGGCATCTTCGGCACGCCCACCTTCGTTTTCGACAACGGCTCCTCGTTCTTCGCCCGCATCAAAGCGCCTGAAGCCGCCGACGAAGCCGCGCGTGTCTTCGACGGCCTGTACGACCTCTTCGTGCAACGCCGTGTGCTCGATGAGGTGAAGCGGCCGCGTCCGCCGGCAGCCTAGCTCGGCGGGAGCACGATCCCCAATCTCGCGGCGGCGCCGGCATTCGTCCACACCCGCACCGGCGAGTCCGTGGCGATGGGGATGCCGGCCACCGCCGTCCCGCCCAGCGCACGCGCCGCCATCGCGCCCGCGATGCGCCCATTGGCCCTGGGGTCAATCCCGATGCTCGCCACCGCGCCGGCCTTGGCCTGCGTCTCCGTGGCGCCGAACACGGGAACGCCGGCGCCCTCGGCCCGCGATAGGATCGCGGCAACCTGCACATCCGTCAGCGGCGCCGTCGTGAGCAAGATGGCTTGCACTCCTTGCGCCAGCAACCGCTCTGCCGCCTGCACTGCACCGGCAGCCGTGGCGGCGCGCACCACCGCCAGTTGCGTTCCCGCAATCGACTGCCCCTGTGCCAAGTTGCCCGCCAGCATCGAATCGGGGTCGCTGTCCACGGCAAGCATCCCGATGCGGGCCGCCTGCGGCAGCGCCCGCTTGACATACGCCACCGCCTCGGCCAGCGGCGGCATCGCCGCCGCGCCGGAGATGCGGGGGTTGTGCACCGCCGGATTCGTCGCCGCCTGCCCGCCCCCGTACCCCGCGGCAAACGTATCGCCGCTCATGGCGAACAGCACCGGCACATCCTGCGTCCCCCCCGCGGCCATCAGCGCCCGCGTGCCGATTGCCAGCACAAGCCGAGCCCCCTCGTCGCCCGCCAACTCCTGCGCCAACTCGTCCAGCGGCTGCTTCCGCACCTCAGCGTTGCGGCGCACAAACCGCGCATTCCCCCCCCCCTTGTAGCCCGCGTCCCGCAGCGCCTCCAGAAATCCCGTGCGCGCCTCGGCCGTCACATCGCTCTGGTCTTCCTCCAGGATGCCCACGATGACCGCGTCCTGGCTGCAGCCATTAATTGCAAGCGCAAGCAGCACCAGCACCAGCGCCGGCACCGTCCACCGCGTGAAGCCCAGCCCGAACAGCCGCCTTGGAGTCATCGGGGAGCGCCGCTGCCTGGGGGAAATCACGGAATGATGATACGGAGCGTCACCAGCGCTGTCAAAGAGTCCGGCGTCCCGCCGGCTTGCCCCGCCGGCTTGCCCCGCCGGCTTGCCCCGCCACCTTGCTTGACGATGCTTATTCACTTCTGTAGGATGGGCGCATGCCCACCATGCAGCGCCCGCGTCCGTGAGGTCTCCATGCCCAGCAAAACCCTCCCCATTTTTCCCGTCACCGCCGCCGTCAATGAGCAGAACCATCTCGTCATCGGCGGCATGGACGTCGTGGACCTGGCAGCGCAGTTCGGCACGCCACTCTACGTGTTCGATGACGCCACCTTGCGAAGGCAATGCGCGGCGTTCACCAAAGAGTTCTCCTCGCGCTACCCCGGCGCGCGCGCCCTCTACGCCTCCAAGGCCCTCTCCATGCGCCCTCTGCTCCGGCTCATCGCTGAAGAGGGTCTCGGCCTGGACGTCGTCTCCGGCGGCGAGCTAGCCATCGCCAAGGCAGCGGGCTTCCCCATGGAACGAATCTACTTCCACGGCAACAACAAGTCGTCCGCGGAGCTGCGGCAGGCCGTGGAATGGCGCATCGGCCGCATCGTCGTGGACAACTTCCACGAGCTTGCCTTGCTCAATGAGATCGCGGGCGCCACCGGACGCCGCCAGGAGATACTCCTAAGAATATCGCCTGGCGTTGACCCCCACACCCACCATCACACCACCACCGGCATCCTCGATAGCAAGTTCGGGTTCGCCATCGCCAGCGGTGACGCAGAGCGCGCCGTCCAGCAGGCGCTGCACATGCCCCATCTCGACCTGCTGGGCATCCACATCCACCTTGGCTCGCCGATCTACGAAACGGACCCCTATCGCGAAGGCATCAACGTGGCGTTCAAGTTCGCCGCCGCCATGCGCGATACCTACGGCCTGCGCCTAAAAGAGTTCAGCCCCGGCGGCGGCTTCCCCATCCAATACACCGTGGACAAGCCCACGCCTCCGCTCGCCGACTATGCCGAGACCATCGCCGGCGCGATCAAGGATTGCTGCGCCACGTGGGAATTCGAGCCGCCCGCCGTCTTCGTCGAGCCGGGCCGCGCCATCGTCGGCCGAGCGGGAGTCGCTCTCTACACCGCAGGCGCGCGCAAGGAGATCCCCCAGGTGCGCACCTACGTCTCCGTGGACGGCGGCATGGGCGATAACATCCGCCCCGCCATCTACGGCTCCCGCTATGAGGCTCTCGTCGCCAATCATGTGAAGGACACGCGGCGCGAAAGGATCACCATCGCCGGCAAATACTGCGAGTCTGGCGACGTTCTCATCAAGGATATCGAGCTACCCCCGGTGGCAGCGGGCGACCTCATCGCCATCCCCGCCTCCGGCGCCTACTGCATCGCCATGTCCAGCAACTACAACGCCTCTCCCAAGCCCGCGGTGGTGCTGGTGAAGGACGGCAAGGCCACACTGTGGGCGCGGCGTGAAACCGCTGACGATCTGCTGCGGCGAGAGGCTGTCTGATGGGGTGGAGCGTCATCGGCCACCGGCGCGTGGTAGATGACCTGCGCAGATCGGTAGAGACAGGCGCCCTGGCGCACGCCTACCTCTTCGCCGGGCCGCGCAGCATAGGCAAGATGGAGATCGCTCTCAACCTGGCGCAGGCCCTCAACTGCGCCGCCCCCGCCGCTGAGCGGCCTTGCGGCGCCTGCCGCGCATGCCAGCGCATCCGGCAAGGCAAGCACTCTGACGTCAGCACCATCGCCTTGAACGCAGGGGAGCGTCAGGGTGAGAACCGCCGCGACATTCGCATCGAACAGATCAAGGAGCTCCAGCAGGCCGCCGGCCTGCGACCGTTCGAAGGGGCGTGCCGCGTCTTCATCATTGACGGCGCAGAGCACCTCAACCAGGACGCGGCAAACCGTTTGCTCAAGACGTTGGAGGAGCCTCCGTCCGGCGTCTACATCCTGCTCCTTGCCACAGACCTGCCGCGCCTCCTGCCCACCATCGTCTCCCGCTGCCGCACGCATGAGTTGCAGGGTGTGCCCGCGCGGGATATTGCGGCTGCGCTTGTGGCGCAGGGACAATCGCCGGAGCAAGCGCAGCACCTTACCCGGTGGAGCGAAGGCCGCATCGGCTGGGCGTTGCGCGCCGCCGCCGGCCCTGCCCTGGCAGACGCCAGGCGCGATGCCATGGAGCAAGCAATTGCGCTGTCATCCCAGCCGCTGCACGATCGCCTGCGCAGCGCCGGTGACTTCGCCGACGTCTTTGCCCGTGATCGGGACGCCATGCAGCAATGGCTGGCTTTGCTGACCCAGTGGTGGCGTGACGTGCTTCTGGTCAAGGCAGAGCGCCCAGACCTTGTGACAAACAGCGACCGAACAGGTATGCTAGAGGAGACTGCTGCGGCGCTCTCCACAAGGGATATCGCCACGGCGATCGTCAGCGTACGGGATGCCGTCGGACAGTTACAAAGTAATGTCAATGCGCACCTTGCGCTGGAAATGCTCATGCTGCACCTGCCAATGGCGCAGCCCGCAAAGGCCGTTTCCTAGAAACGAGCCGTCTAGAAAGGACCGATAGTGGCTGGAGTGGTGGGTATCCGGTTCGGCAAGGCTGGCAAGATCGAGTACTACGACCCTGGGTCTGAAGAGATGGCGCAAGGGGAGTATGTCGTCGTCCAACGAGAAGATGGCCAGGAGATCGGCTATGTGGTGATCGCCCCTGGACAGGTGGTCATGAGCAAGATCAAAGGGTCGCTGCCGGGCATTGTGCGCGCAGCAACGCCTGAAGACTTGCGCCGGCGGGATAGCCTCCGCGCAGAGGCTGACCAGGCCCTGGCGCACTGCCGCGACATCGTGCAAGAGCTCAAGCTCGGCATGAAACTCACGGAGGCACACTACCCTCTCGACGGGGAAAAGCTGTTCATCACCTATACCTCAGAAGACCGCGTGGACTTCCGCGAGTTGTTGCACCGGCTTGGCCGCGACGTGAAGGCGCGGGTTGATCTCCGTCAGATCGGCCCCCGCGATGACGCCAAGGCCAAAGGTGGGTTGGGCCGTTGCGGACGAGAGTTGTGCTGCTCCACGTGGCTTGTCGAGTTTCAACCGGTCACCATGAAGATGGCCAAGGAGCAAGACCTGCCGCTCAGTCCGGCGGGGCTTGCAGGCCAATGCGGGCGGCTCCGTTGTTGCCTGCGCTACGAGTATGAGCAGTACCGCGAGCTCAAGCGCGGCTTGCCCAAGATAGGCTCCCGTGTGCAGACGGCGCACGGCGAAGCGGTCGTGGTGGTGGGCCACCCCATCAAGCAGACGATCACCGTCCGGCTGGAGAGCGGCGCTTGGGCAGAGGTGCCTATGGCGGAGCTGCAAGAGGCGCCGAAGTAACGCTGCCAGCCTCTTCATGGCGGGGAAAGCACAGAGGGGGGTATCCTCCTCTCTGACGGGCTCTGTTGTATACTACGGCGAACTATTCCGCACCGCGGAATGCACCACATAAGGTAGGTGGAGCAGAGATGTACGCATTCTTCAAGGGCCAGATCGTGCCGATTGCTGACGCCAAGGTGTCAATCTTGACGCATGCGTTGCATTACGGCACAGCCGTCTTTGAAGGAATCCGCGGCAACTGGAATGCCGACGAGCAGCAAGTGTACATCTTCAAGTTGCGCGAACACATGGTCCGGCTTCATCAGGGCGGCAAGGTGATGCACATCAAGCTGCGCTACTCGCCGGACGAGTTGAGCGAGATCGCCACGGAGCTTGTGCGCAAGTCCGGGTTCAAAGAGGACCTCTACATCCGCCCGCTCGCCTACAAGAGCGAAGAGGTCGTCGCCAATCTCAAGGCCAACACCCTTGCCGATGACTTCTTGATGGTGGTGGTGAAGTTCGGCAACTACCTCGATCCGGCGCGCGCGATCCATTGCTGCACTTCAACTTGGCGCCGTACGGACGACATGAGCATCCCGCCGCGGGTGAAGGCCTCTGGGGCCTACCTCAACAACATCCTGGCGAAGACCGAGGCGGTGCAGAACGGCTTCGATGAGGCCATCATCCTGAACCAGAACGGCCACGTTTCTGAAGGCAGCGGGGAAAACATCTTTCTGGTGCAAAACGGTAAGCTGGTTACTCCCTCCAGGTCCGACAACATTCTGGAGGGCATCACCCGCAACACAATCATCGAAGTGGCGCGTGAGGAGTTGGGCATAGCGACAGAAGAGCGCGCCGTGGACCGCAGCGAGCTGTATCTTGCCGACGAGGTGTTCCTCACGGGCACAGCGGCGCACCTGACGCCGGTAGGCATGGTGGATCGCCGCCCTGTCAGCGATGGGCAGATCGGGGCAGTCACCAAGAAGCTGCAAGCGATGTTCTTCGACATCATCCGCGGCAAGAACAAACGCTACATCCGCTGGTGCACCCCGGCGTTCGTTCCGGTGAAGGCCAAGGCGTAAGCAGCGAGCGGCCTCGCGGGCGCCAAGGCTAGAGTCGCACGCTACCGTGTTCAGCCTGGCGATTGATTACGTCATCCTAGTAACGGTTGCCACGTGCGGCGTGATCCAGCTGGCCGCGGCCTGGAGCGGCCTGCGCGGCCTTCTTATCGCGCGTCATGCCAGGGCGAGCTACGCTTTGGGAACGGCGCTGATCGTGGGAGCGTGGGCGTGGTTCGTAGCCATCGGCGACCCCGCGAAGCCGGGCGACCTTACCAAGATTGAAGGCGCAGAGCAGTTCGGCCTCTTCCTGGCGGGCGCCGCGGCGGGTACGCTCCTGACAGCGCTTGCCTCGTCAGTGACGCAGTGGCGCGCACCGCTGCGCCGCGACAGATCGCTGGAGGCATCGCCTGAGGGACTGGACGCGCTGCGGGACGATGTGTGGCTGAGGCGCATCGCCACCCGCTTCTCCAGGAAGGCTTCCCGTGATTAGCGCTGACGTGCGTATCTTCCACTGGCTCAACGGCCTTGTGGGCCGCTCTTCCCTCTTCGATAACGTCGTGAATCTGTTGGCTAGCGATTTCTTCTTGCCGGTCATGATCACCATGGCGGCCTTCGCCCTGTGGTTCGTGGGGAAGACCCCGCAGGCGCGGGCGCTGAACCAGCGCGCCTTCCTGTACGCGGCGATCGGGGCAGGTTTCGCCAACCTGCTGGTGCGTATCGTAAACGGGCACTTGTATCGCGCGCGTCCGTTCATCGCCATGCCGGACACCGAGGTGCTGTTCTACCGGCCTCACGACCCTTCGTTCCCATCCAACGCGGCGGCATTTGCCTTTGCCATCACTGCAGGCGTGTTTTTGGTGAACCGGCGCTGGGGAATGGTCATCGCTGCAGGCGCTGTGCTGTTCACCGTGGCGCGGGTCATTGCCGGAATGCACTACCCGCTGGACATCGTCAGCGGCGCGCTCCTCGGCATCCTGACGACGTGGGTGTTCGCCAAGGCGCTGGATGTGGCCGACCCGCTGCTCCAGCGTATGCTTGCCGTGGTGCGCTGGTTCCACCTAGCGTAGAGCGTGCCATGGAAATGGCCAAAGGTCACCGCATGATTTCGATGACGCGGAACGCCTCGGCTGCCTCCATGCCCTTGTCCTTGCCTGCCCGCTGGGCCATCTGGCGGAGGAACTCGGTGAAGTCGCGCTCGCGCTGAGCGGCGACCTGGCTGGCATGCTTTCGCAGCGCGGCGAGCTTCATGTCCAGCGTGCCGGCGATATCAATGTGATGATCGGGCGTGTCCGATCCCCAGAGGAAAATGTAGGGCGTCTTGTGCGGCGACAGCCCTTCTTCCAGTTGCTCGGGGAAGGAGAGGCGGTCGCGGGCGGAGGGGAAGACGGCGTCCAGTGTCACTTGGCCGGCGATACGATGGTCGCGGTGGAGGTAGAAGGTACGGCGGTGCGGGTCTGTGGTGAGCACCACGTCAGGGCGGGTGCGGCGAATCTCGCGGACGATCTGGCCGCGCAGAAGGCGCGTGTCTTCTAGATCGCCGTCAGGGTGACGGAGGAAGATGACGTCGCGCAGGCCAAGGACGCTGGCTGCTTCTTGCTGCTCTCGCTCGCGAATGGCGGCGAGGCGCGGGGAGGTCATCTCCGGGTCTTCCGAACCCTTGTCGCCATTGGTGCAGACCACAAGGGTGCAGGCTGCGCCCTGAGCGATCCAGCGGGAAAGGGTGCCACCGGCGCCGATTTCAGCATCGTCAGGGTGCGGCGTGACGACGAGGACGCGTTTGGGGGAGAAGTCGGTTACGTTCATGAAGGTGTCCGAAAGCAGGCCACGGTTTCATTTTAGCATGTGGCCGGCATGGGGATGCGGCGTCATGTCCTATAATGACAGGAGACGCATGCGGAGGGGTGGGCAGGTGGCGGACCGCGAGCAAGAATCGAACTCGATACTCAGCGCTGATATCCACATCAGCCTGTTCCCTAATTTGCACCAGTTCATGGTGATTGACGTGCGCGACCTGGCCGACCCGAAGGTGCGCGTGGTGGACACCACCGAGTTGCTGACGCCGGAGTACTACCGCGAGATCGAGGAGGAGTTCTCCGGGCTGCTGCGGATGGAAGGGGCGCCGTTCCTCAACCTGATGCTGTTGCCGGCGCGGCTCCAGGCGATGCTGCAACAGAAGGGGATGGCGGCGCTGGCGCAGATGTTCGGCGACCCCAGCGCGGGTGAGGAGCGCAACCGCATTTCGCTGTTCATTTGCAGCGGGGCGATCCTGACGATGAAGCCGCGGGAGATGGCGGCGGCGATGGACGCCTTCTTCGGGAATAGGGTACTGACCTCATTTGTGGACGAATGCACCAAGACGTTATTGCGGCTGCTGGACGCAGAACGCACGCAGCTGGCGAAGAAAGAGCGGGACGAACTGCGACGCGCCGTGCTGGGTGAGTCGGAGCAGTTCCTTACGTTGTGGCAGAACCCGCCGGGCCAAGAGCCGCGGCAGGGCTTCAGCAGTTCCTAGACGCTCGAGCGGCAGTGCGCTTAGGGGGTCGCGGCGCGCACCTGCTCCAGGTAGCGGAGGCTGGCCGCGGTGAGCCAGGGCGGGTAGGCGGCCATGAAGAACCGGATGCCCAGGGCGGCGGCGGCAGGGATGTCTTTCTCGGCGACACCGGTGCCAGCGACCCGCCCCGCAGCGACAATGGCTCGGATGGCGCGCTGGTAGACGGCCTGCACTTCGGGGTGCTGCGGCTGTCCCAGATGGCCCATGCTCTGCGCGAGGTCCTGCTTGGCGACGAAGAAGACGTCAATGTGGGGCACGGCGATGATCTGCGCGAGGTTTTCCACGGCGAGGATGTCCTCAATCATGACGGCGACGAGGGTGTGGCCGTTGGCGGTGTTCCAATAGGCGGGGCCGCCGCGTCCTTGCCGCCCGCCGCCGACGCCGCGATGGCCGATGGGATGGTACTTGGCGGCATCCACGACGGCTTCGGCTTCGGCGCGGGTGTTGACGTGGGGAACGATGATGCCTTCGGCGCCGCGATCGAGGGTGCGCATGATGGTGGCGGGGTCGTTGGCGCTAACGCGGACGATGGAGGACATGCCGTTGACTTCGCAGGCGCGGGAGAGGTCGGCAAGGTCTCCCCAAGAGGTAGAGCCGTGCTCCATGTCCAGCCAGGCGGCATCGAAGCCGACGTTACCCAGGTAGTCGATGAGGTCCGGGGTGATGAGGCCGGAAACGACGGTAGCGGTCTTGCCTGCGTCGAGCTGCTGTTTGAGGCGGTTGGGGGTCATGGGGCTCTCCTAGCGGTGGCGGGAGTGTAGCTAGGGGAGGGCGGCTCGTCAATGCGTTGTACCGGCTAAGTAGGGGCGTGAGGGTGCGGTATACTGGCGCGGCCATGACGCTGCAACAGTTGCTGGACCGGGAGGCGATCCGCCAGGTGCATTGCCGGTACGCGCGCGGCATTGACCGGGTGGATGGCGGGACGATCCGCTCCTGCTTCAGGGAGCGGCCGCGGTTTACGCGGGTGCCGCAGGCGAAGGTGGTGCGGGAGGTGGGCGGTCGCGAGGAGATCGTGCAGTGGTTCGTCAACGGGATTACGCGGTATGACGCGACGCAGCACCTGATGGCGAACGAGTATGTTTCGCTAGGCGAGGGGGAAGCGGCGTCGGAGACGTATGCGGTGGCGCAGCATTTGTACCAGCAAGAGGGGAAGCCTGCGCTGTATGTGATGGCGATCCGCTACAAGGACCGGCTGGTGAAGAGCGGCGGGGAGTGGCGCATCCAGCACCGGGAGTTGAACCTGGACTGGCGCGAGGGGGCCCCGCCAGCGGCGGGAAACGTGTCGCGGCGGCGGAGCGGGGCTGGAGGGTAGGCCGCGGCGGGATGCTGCCGCAAGGCGATGGCAGACGTGAGTGCGGCCCGCCCCCACCCTACTCTCTCCCACTGGGAGGGGGTAAGAGGACGGAAAGGACAAGCGCCTCTGTGGGTGATCGCTTGGTGGTTGCTATGCGGTTGTTAAGGTACGCCTAGCTGATCGCGCCAGTGGTCCCCCGTGGCCCGGCCCAGGTCTGCGCTCGCCTGGGAGTGGACGGCTGGAGGTCGCCGGGGTCAGGGTGTGGAGGGCAGATCGCCTACCGAAGCGGGCCGGGGATGCCTGGGGGGCGCTGCGTCACGCACCGTCAGGTGAAGGGGTGGCCCTCCCGGCGCTGCAAGGGAGTGTGGGGCAAGGCCCAGCACCAGATGAGGAGCGCAGAGGGCCGCTCTCTTTATAAGCCTGCGCAGGGGAATGCCGTCCCTGGCGGGCCTCCTCGACACGCCGGTCTCGCGTGTTGGCGGCGGCGATCTCTGGGGCAGCGCACGCCATTGCGGGATAGAACGGATGTTCATATATGTATCGTATGCGATGGGAAGGGGAGGGGTCAAGGGGCGGATGGCACAGGAGGAGGGCGCGGGAATGATGGGGGATTTTGAGGCGAGGGGCGCGGGAGATGTGCTATGCTGTCCAGGTTCCCTACCCCTTCAAGGGACGACGTTTGTCTCGGGGCGTAGCGCAGCTCGGTAGCGCACCTGCATGGGGTGCAGGGGGTCCCGCGTTCAAATCGCGGCGCCCCGACCAGTCGCTTGACAGCGCACGCCGATGGACATGAGGGGGTCCTCCGATTTCGCGCTGGAGCACCCAGGCCAGTTTTAGCGCCGCCGATAAGGCGCATGCACGCCTGGGCAGCACAGACTTGACTTGATGCCGCCGCAATGCGTTGTCTGCGGCTCGATCCATTGCCCGGCGGGATGACCCGCGGCGTCGCTAGCGGGAATCCAAGGCAGATGGCTAGATGGGCTGCGGCATGCCGGCGAGGCGGACGCGTTCGGCGAGAGCGCGGTTGAGGGAGGCGAAGAGGCCGGGGCCGTGGTAGACGAGTGCGGTGTAGAGCTGGACGGCGTTGGCACCTGCCTGGAGCATGGCCCAGGCATCGTCGTCGCTGGAGATGCCGCCCACGCCGACGATGAAGAAATCACGCGGGGCGCGCTGGCGCAGGCGCCAGACGGCAGCGAGGGATTTGGGGAGGAGCATGGGCCCGGAGAGGCCGCCGGCCAGCTTTTGTGAGACGGCATCGCGCAGGGCAGAATCGACGGATGTGTTGGTGGCGATTATGCCGTCGAGGCCGTGTTCAAGAACAACGTCGAGCACGGAGTCGAGGTCGGACAGGGAGAGATCGGGAGAGATTTTGACGAGGATGGGCTTGGGATGGGCCGGGCCTGCGAGGATGGCGCGGGCGCGGGCGATGCGGGCGAGCAAGGCGGCGAGTTGGGAGCGCGACTGGAGGGTGGTCAGGCCCTCCGTGTTGGGAGAGCTGACGTTGACGGTAAAGTAATCGCCATGGGGGTAGAGAACTTCCAGGCAGGCGGCGTAGTCGCGCGCGGCGTGGGCGAGGGGAGTGGCGGCGTTTTTGCCGATGTTGACGCCGATGGGAGTCTGGGCAAGGCGGAGGTGGGAGAGCCGCAGGGCGACGCGGGCGGCGCCGTGGCTGGGGAAGCCGAGGCGGTTGACGAGGGCGTGCTGGCGCGTGAGGCGATGGACGCGAGGCCGGGGGTTGCCCGGCTGGGGCAGGAGGGTGACGGTGCCGATCTCGATGAATCCAGCGCCGAGGGCGTGGAAGAGACGCGGCGCGACGGCGTTTTTATCGGCGCCGGCGGCGAGGCCGATGGGGCTGCGGAAGGTGAGGCCGCGCCAGGTGAAGGCGAGCGCGGGGTCAGGGGCGCGGGCGAGGGCGCGCGCAAGCGGCAGCGCTCCCGGCACCTGGGAGATGCGGTGGGCAAGCGTGAGGGTAAGGGCATGCGAGGACTCGGGATCGAGGAGGTGCATGCAGGGGAGAACGGCCCGCCGGTAGAGGCCCATGCCAAAAGTATAGCGCACCGCCAGCTGCGCTAGCGGCCGATCTCCCGCCACGCTTGCTCCACGGCGGCGAGGCCGATCATGGCGCAGGGCGCGCCGCCGTACACGGCCATCTGGGCGACGACCTCGGCAACTTCTTCCTTGGTACACCCGGCGTTGAGGGCGACGCCGGCGTAGTGCTTGAGGATAGGCTCCTTGCCGAGGACGGTGACGGCGGCAATGGTGCAGAGCAGGCGCGTGCGCAGGTCAAGACCGGGACGGCCCATGACGCCGCCGAGGACGAAGGTGCGCAGGTCCTGAGCGAAGTCAGGGGCGATGGTGGAGGACGGCCCGCGCACCTTGGGAGCGCCGGGGGGACGCATGATCGCATCAAGCTCGCTAGCCTTGTCTTGCCACGTTTCAAACTTGCCCATGAGGACACCTCCGCAATGTTGGTTGCGGTAGGGTAGCACGAGGGGAGGCGGGGCGTGAGACAGGGGTCAGGAGGCGATGAGAACAGGACGCTCGGCATCCACGCGGCGGAGGATGCGGTGCACGGTGCGGGTGCTGACGTTGAAGCGGCTGGCAAGCTGGGGCACGGGCAGGTGGCTTTGCGTGCGCGCCTCAAGAATCTGGGCATCACGCTGGCCGCGGCCTTCGCGCTGGAGCCAGCCAGGCTCGTCAAAGCGGCACTGGGGCAGCGGGCAGGTGAGGCAGGAGGGGTGAACATCACACCCGGCATCACGGTAGCTGGTGAACTCGGGGAGGCGGTCAAGGGTGGGAACGTTGCGGCGCATGGCAATCCTCCGTGTGTATGTGCAAGTCTCGGCTGTGCGCGGGTATATGGTTATCAGGCAGGGATGCGGTCGGGCAACTGGCCCTGCGCGGGGTGCAGGACGGCGGCGGCGGCCTCCACGGCGAGGGCGAGGCTGGTGATGTAGCCGCGGTAGTCGAGGGTGTCAATATGGACGCCATGCGGCGCGGGTGTGGTGATGAGGGCTTCGGCGCGGACGACTTCCCCCCAAAACGCGCTGCCCGCATCATCAGCATCAGGGGCGCTGGCATCATCGTCGGGAGCGTAGACGGAGACACGGGCGGCGCTGACGGCCTGGAGGAGGCCGAGGGTGAGGCGGGCACGTTCCGCGGGGGTGAGGTTAATGGCGATGGCGGCAAGAGGGAGGGAATCGCCGGGGGGAAGATGCGCCCCGCCGAGGAGGATGCGCCGGCAACCCCAGCCCACCGTTAGGGTATGGAGGAGGGCATCGGGAGAACTGTCACCCTGGCGGAGGTGGGCGACGACGCGGAGGACGGGGTGCGGCTGGCGCAGGTCAAGCTCGCCGATGGTGGCGATGGCGTCGTTGCCGCGGAGGTGGGCAAGGGAGGCGACGGAAGAGGAGCGCGAGGGGGCCATGACGCCGGCGACGTAGGTGAGCAGCGGGAAGGGACCGGTGAGACGGCGGTGGACGCCACGGAGGCAGCGGCGCTGATCCAGGCTGAAGAGACGGCCGGTGCGCATGGTGACGGGGGCGTCAGGGGCGCGCCAGGTGAGACGCAGGTCACGGCGGTGTTGCGGCAGGGGGAGAGGCGCCTGCGCGGGCGAGCTTGCGGGGGCGGTGGCGGTGGTTCGATCCATGAGAGCCTGCATAGCGTGACCTCCTTATACAATCCACTGGCCCATTGGCCTATCGGCTAAGAACGACTGTTTGCATCGTTTGTTCTATTATAGTACGGTCGTTCTATAACGTCAAGAGGGTGTGATGCGCAGTTGTTCCCTTCCTGCAATGGGGTAAGCCTGAAATGGAGTAAAATCAGGGACGCGCTGCACCCCCATCAACAGGGGACAGGCAGCATGCTGCGGGAGGCTGGTTTGCTGTTCAAACGGATGCTGCGAGTGGCGCTGTTCGACAACAAGGTCTACGGGGAGATGCGCGGCGACCCCATTGCCCTGACGCAGGCGGTGCTGGTGCTGCTGCTGGCGTGCTTGGCGACGGTTGCGGGCGCGGGGATTTTGGGGGCGTACTCCGGCTCGTACACCGCGAGCGAGGCGATGGGGCAGGCGTTCTTGATTATGCCGGGGCTGTGGTTTATTCAGGCGGCATCGGCGTATGTGTTCGGCAATATCAGCATTGACGCTGGGAATAACAAGGGAAGCAGGCGGGACTTGCTGACGGCGATCGGCTATTCGACAGCGCCGGGGGTGTTGTTTTTCTTCGCGTTTTTCCTGGGGCCGCCGGGGGTGTTCGTGGGGTTCCTCATCACGCTGTATATGCTGGCGACGATGATCGCCGCGGTGAAGTCGGTGATGGACGTTTCGGCGTTCCGCGCGCTGGCGGCGGTGGCGCCTGGCTATCTGCTGCGCTACCTGGTGGGCATCCTGGCGGTGGGGCCGGGGCCCACCGGCCAGGCGTAGCGGGACTAGGTGCCGCCGAGGCTGCCGCCACGCTGCAGCAGAAGATTGTTGTAGGCGGCGAGCATGCCGGGGTGGACGAGGGAGGCGGCGGCGAGAAACGCTTGCATCTGGCCTGTGAGGAAGCAGAGTATGGCGGCGTCGAGGTCTTCGTAGGCCAGCCGCAGCACCTCGTCGAAATAGGGGTAGCGGGCGCGCTTCTGGGGATCGAGCTTATCGGCCAAGAAGAGGACCTGCTCGGGCGGGGACATGGCGGCGCGGCCCATGGTGTGGTAGCGGATGGGGTCGAGGATGGCCTGGTCGCGGAGGCCGTAGCGGCGGCGGACGGTTTCCGCGCCGACGGGGCCGTGGAGGAAGACGGGGAAGGCTTCTTCGATAGGCGTCACGGGGATTCCCAGGGAACGGGCCTGGGCGATGAGGTCGGGGCCGGGGAGCGCGCGGCAGATATCGTGGGCCTGGGCGGCAAGGGCAGCGGCGGTTTCATCGAATCGCCAGCGGCGGGCGAGGGCGAGACTCTGGTGCTGGACAGCTTCGATGTGGCGTTGGACGCCGGGGGGCAGGCGGGCGACGTCCTGGGCGATGCGGCCGACGATGTCTATGTCCATGACAGTGGGTATGATACGCGACTGGCGCGGGAGTGGGGGAGAGGGAAGGAGAAGGGACCACACATCCCCACCAGGTTGCCGCGCTCGGGGACTCGCTCGCAATGACAGGGAGCAGTGGCGGGAGCTAGCGAGGGCCGAGGGGCGGGGGAAGGGAGGGGGAGGGGCGCGAATGACCGGCAGGGCCACAGATCACCGGAGAGAGGGAGTCGAAGGGGGATGGTAGGTGGCAGCGCCCTTGTTGGCCCAGAAGTGAAGACGTATACTTTAGATAACTCTGCTCAGGCATGCGACAGGTGTGATGGCAACAGCAAAACGCGATTACTATGAGGTGCTCGATGTTGGCCGCGAGGCCGGCGCCGAGGATATCCGGAAGGCGTTCCGCAAGAAGGCGTTTGAGCTGCACCCGGACCGGAATAAGGCGCCGGACGCGGAGCCGAAGTTCAAGGAGCTGAACGAGGCGTACGAGGTGCTGCGGGACGCGGAGAAGCGGGCGCAGTACGATCGCTTCGGGCATGCGTCGCCGGGCCAGGGGGGCGCGGGGTTCGATGGCGTGTCGGGCTTCCCCGATTTCGGCGATATTTTCGATGCGTTCTTCGGGGGGACGGGGGCGGCGCGCGGGGGGAGGCCAGGGGCGCAGGCGGCGGAACGCGGCGCGGATTTGCAGGTGGCGCTGACGATTGAGTTCGACGAGGCGGCGTTCGGCACGGAGAAAAAGTTCGATATCAACCGGGTGGAGGCGTGCAGCCGGTGCGCGGGGAGCCGCAGTGAGCCGGGGGCGAAGGCGGAGAAGTGCGCGGGATGCAACGGGACGGGGCAGGTGCGGCAGGTGCAGAAGAGCGTCTTCGGCCAGTTCGTAAATGTGACGCAGTGCGGGAAGTGCGGCGGCAGGGGACAGATCATCAGTAACCCGTGCACGGCGTGCAAGGGGGCAGGGAAGGAACGGAAGCAGCGGACGATTTCCGTGAAGATACCCGCGGGGGTGGCCGGAGGGTCGCAGATACGGCTGACGGGCGAGGGGGAGTCGGGGGCGAACGGGGGGCCTCGGGGGAATCTGTACGTAGCGCTGCAGGTGAACGCGCACCCGCTGTTCGATCGCGAGGGGGACGACCTGGTGTACGCGCTGCCGATCACGGTGGCGCAGGCGGCGCTGGGCGACGAGGTGGAGGTGCCGACGCTGGAGGGGAAGACGAAGCTGAAGGTGCCGCCAGGGACGCAGCCGGGGTCGGTGTTCCGGCTGAAGGGGCAGGGGATTACGCATTTGCGGGGGCATGGGCGCGGCGACGAGATTGTGTCAGTGGATGTGGTGATTCCGAAGACTCTCAGCGCCAAGGAGAAGAAGCTGTTCCAGGAGCTGAGCGGGAGCTTGAAGAAGCCGGATATGTCGAAGAAGGACGAGGGGTTCTTCGACCGGATCAAGCAGACGCTGGGGTAGCGGGGGCTGCCGCGTAGGTGTGGTGCGCTGACCCGCGATTTGGGCAGGTGGCGCGAGACGAGAAAGCGCTGCCGCTTAGCCCTGGCAAATGTCGTTATTCCCACCCACCCGCCGCTAATGTTGCAAGGAAAGGACAAGGGGACACCCCTTGAACCCCGTCAGAGGAGGCCGAGCCTCCTCTGCACTCCTCCAGGCAAGATGTTGCCGCGTAGGTGCACTGCCCTGGCTTGTGGCTTGCGACGAGACTGCCACGCGGCGAGGGCTAGCGAGGGTCGAGGGGCGGGGGAGGGGCGGAGGAGGCGGGGAGGGCGCCATCGGCTATGAGGGCTGTTTCCATGGCTTTGATGGCGACTTCGATCTGCTGATCGTCGGGGGTGCGGGTGGTGATCCATTGCATGGCAAGCCCGGGGAGGGCGACAAACTTGGCGACGGGATGGGTGATCTGGGCGGCGTTGACACGGATGATTTCGTAGCTGACGGCGGCGATGACGGGGATGAGGAGGATGCGTTCGAGGATGCGAAGCCAGAGGTCGGGACGGCCGAGGAAGACGAAGGTGAGGATGGCGACGACCATGACGACCATGAGGAAGGCGGTGCCGCAGCGGGGGTGTTCTTTGGGGTATTTGCGTATCTCAGCGGTGGTGAGGGGAGCGCCGTGCTCGTGGGCGGCGATGGTCATGTGCTCGGCGCCGTGGTAGGCGAAGACCCGGCGCATGTCCGGCAGGCGGCCCATGAGCCAGACGTAGCCGAAGAAGATGGCGAGGCGGATGCCGCCTTCAGTGAGGTTGGAGAGGGCGTCGGAGGCGATGAAGCGGTCTATGGCGCGGGTGATGAGGAGGGGGCCGACGAAGAAGAGGGCGATGGCGATGAGGAGGGAGACGGCAAGCATGCCGCCGGTGGCGAAGGAGGAGAGGGGTTTGACTTCGGCGGCGGCGTCTTCGTCTTCCAGGGCGGCGTCAGCGGAGAACATGAGGGCTTTGAGACCGAGGGTGAGGCTTTCGGCAAGAACGAGGGCGCCGCGGGTGAAGGGGATGCGCCGCGCCTTGCCGAGGAACATGCCGGAGAGAGGTTCGCAGAGGGTGCGCAGCTGGCCGTTGGGACGGCGCACGGCGACGCTGACGTGGGATTTGCCGCGGATCATCACGCCTTCAATGACCGCTTGGCCGCCGTAGAAGAACTTGGGGGCGTGTGGCATGGTGGAAGCAAAAAGGAGCGAGTGGCCTCGCTCCTTATGCTGCTCCTGTGAGCGTGACTATTTTATTCCGTAGCGCTTCTTGAAGCGTCCGACGCGGCCTTCCGTGTCAATGATGCGCTGCTCGCCGGTGAAGTAGGGATGGCACTTGCTGCAGACTTCTACGCGCAGCTCTTGTTTGGTGGAGCGTGTCTCCCAGGTGTTGCCGCAGGCGCATGTTACTTGCGCGCGGAAGTAGGCGGGATGGATTTGGGTCTTCATGGAATCCCCTAGCTTTGCGGAACTGGAACTACGTTGGCCCGCTTGTGGAACTTGGTGGCCTGGTCAAACTTGACGATGCCGTGGACGGACGCGAAGAGCGTGTGGTCTTTGCCGACCATGACGTTGAGGCCAGGATAAATCTTGGTGCCGCGCTGTCGCACGATGATGGCGCCCGCGGATGCCGGCTGGCCGTCATACAGCTTGACGCCGAGGCGCTGGCTATTGCTATCGCGCCCGTTGCGGCTGGTTCCCGCGCCCTTTTTATGAGCCATCGGTGCTATTCCTTCTTGGTCTTAGCCGCCTGCGGCGCAGGCTTTGTCTTTGCCGCCTTAGGCGCAGGCTTGGCCTTGGCTGCCTTGGGGGCGGGCTTGACCGCGGCGGTGCGCCGTGCGGGCTTCGCTTTCGCCGCAGCCTTCCTCTTGGCGGGGGCCTTGGCTTTGGCGGCGGGCTTTTCGACTACGGCTTCCTCTGCCGGGGCTTCGGCCTTGGGGGCGGGCGCCACACGAGGCGTAGCGGCGAACTTCCGGCCGTCAGCCGTCTCTATGGCCTGGATGGAGAGGCGGGAGTAGTGATGGCGGTGGCCGGTCTTGCGACGATAGCGGACTTTGCGTTTGTATTTGAGGACGATGATTTTTTCGCCCAGGGGCTCCGAATCAATCTTGGCGGTGACGCGGGCACCGGCGACGGTGGGCTTACCCACGGTGACGGCGCTGTCCACGCTGAGCATGAGCACGCGGTCGAGTTGGATCGTTTCTCCGGGGTGGGCGCTTTTTACCCGGTCAACGTCTAGGACGTCGCCGGGGGCGACGCGATATTGTTTTCCGCCGGTTTCGATGATTGCGTAGGTAGTAGTCATGGTAGTCCTAGGTGTTTCACACGAATTGCTAGTGTAGCAGGGGGGTGGCGAATCTGTCAAACGAACAGAGAAGGGGCGCGCTAGGCGGGGCGTTTGACGCGGATGCCCTGGCCCTGGGTCCATTGCACAGCGAGGAGGCGGCGCTGGATTTTCCATTGGCCCTGCCGCCGGACGAGGTGATCCTGGTAGCGGATGGCGGCGAGGTATTGGGGCGGGTGGCCGTCGGCTTCAGGTGGAGCTTCGTCTGGGTATTGGTGATAGGCGAGGGCGTAGATTTCGGTATCGGCCTCGTCGCCGTGGATGCGGAGGAAGGTGGTGTTCATCATGTAGTGCGCGGTGTTGCGGTAGCGGTGGAGGCGGCTGAAGCGACTGGCGATTTCATCGATGCCGCGGAACTCGAATGTGGTGGGGTCATCGCTGATGCAGGCATCTGAGGTGAGGACGGCGCGGAGGAGGGAGGCATCGCGGCGGTCGACGGCGGGGGAGTAGGACATGTGGACGCGGTGGATGGCGTGGCGGTCGAGGAGCTGCTGGAGGGTCATGGGCTTGCCGGCCTCCGTCTGTTGGGCGTATCCGCTGCGGGCGGCCTGTCGTGGGTCCAGGCGGCACGGAGGGTGCGAGTGTCCATCTGCCAATGCCCATCCGTTTTCACGAGGTCGTCGTGGTAGCGGATCATGGCGATGTAGTGGGTGGGAGCGCCGTCACGGGCGTACCAATGAGTGGCGAGGGCGTAGGTCTCCGCGGCAGCGCGGTCGCTGGTGATGTCGAAATACTCGTTGGCCATGCAGTGGCGGCTGCCATCGAACGGGAGCAGGCCGAGGATGAGCCCGGTGATCTCAGGCATGCCTCGGTAGGCTTTGCCGGGGACGCGGTCGAAGGTGGGATCGCCGGTGTACACCGAGCGGAAGAGCGCCAGGTCTACGCTGTCCACGGGGCAGGCGTAGCGCAGGTGCAGGCGGTGGATGGCGGCGCGGTCGAGGAGCTGCTGGAGGGTCATTAGGGGTTGCGCCTGGACTTCGCGCCCATCGGCGGGGGACGCTCAATGGTCCAGTCGAGGTGGAGGAGGCGTTCGCGCATGCGCCAGCGGCCGTGCTCTTTGGCGTGGGCGTTGACGTAGCGGATCATCATGACGTATTGGACGGGTTTGCCTTCGCGGACGATCTCGTGGATGGCGACGGCGTTGACCTGGGACGTGGCGGTATCGCCGGCGATGGTGAAGTATTCGTTGGCCATGGTGTGCTGGGTGCTGTCATAGCGGGTGATGGCGCTCATGATGCGTTCGGCGATGGCGGGGCCGCCGACGGGAAAGGCGGGGGGGCCATCGGGGATGCGGCGCTGGCGGGCGTCTGCGGTGTAGATGGCAGCGAGGGTTTTCTCGCGCATGCGATCGACGCCGGTGGTGTAGTCCATGTGGAGGCGGTGGATGGCGGCGCGGGCTTGGAGGTCGTGGAGGGTGAGCATGGGGAGTCCTTGGCGCAGCGAGCGCTGGAGGGATTGTACGCGAGGGGGCAAGGGGCGTCAGCTAGACAGCGCGCCTATACTGGCGGGTGTTGTGTACCCGATACCTACCCCCAGGAGGCGCACATGCCGGCGAAGAATCCCAGCACCTATGTGATTAGCCTGACGTGTTTCAACGAAAAGGATGAGTTCGATAAGGAGATGCAGCGGGCGCATTTCAAGCGGTTGGCGGCTTCGGGGATTGGGGTGTATGTGGGAGGCGGGGGGAGCGGGGAGGCGTTTGTGCTTTCGCCGGAGGAGTACCGGCAGTTGGTGCAGGTGGCGAGCGAGGAACTGAAGGGGAAGGTGCCGTTCCGGGTGATGGGAAGGGAGCCGCGGTCGGCGAAGGAGTTTATCGGGCTGTACGAGATCAGCAAGCCGTATAACCCCGATGCGATCCAGCTCTATTCGCTGGATGCGGGGCACGGGCGAGGGACGCCGATGCGGATGCTGGAGGCGTATTTCCGCGATCTGCTGGACGCGATCCCGATACCGTGCGTGCTTTCCAGCCACCAGGCGGCGGGGTATTTTATCCCGATTCCGATGCTGAAGGCACTGAAGAAAGAGTACAAGCAGATCATCGGGTTCAACGTGACGAACCCGGACATTCGCTACTTGACGGAGATACGCGCGGAGTTTGGGGATAGCGTGGAGCTGCATGTGGGGGGGCCGGTGCAGGCACTGCAATGTTTGGTGCTGGGCGGGCAGGGGTTCCTGACGTCGGAGGCGAACCTGGTGCCGAAGCTGTGCGTTTCGATCATCGAGCATTACAAGCGGGGGGATATGCAGAAGTGCTTCGACGCCTATGCGCATCTGCTGAAGGTGTTTTGGAAGATGTCGCAGTTCCAGTTCGCCAGCGGGGCGAAGCCAGCGCTGCAAGTGCTGGGGCTGCCGGGCGGGGTGGCGCGGCGGCCGCGGCTGAACGTGAGCGCGGAGGAGCGGGAGGTGGTGCGGAAGTGGGTGGAGGAGCTTCGCATCAAGGAGATTGAGGGGATCAAGTAGGAGAGCGACCCCTATCCCAACCTTCCCCCGGGGACGGAGGAAGGGGTAAGATGCTGCCGCTCATGAAAAGGCAAATGTCGTTGCTCCCCGCGTGATTGGTTATGGCGGAGTATTCCGGTGACGGAATACTCCGGGGGGGCCCGCCCACAAAGGTTGGAGGAGGCACAGGGGATGTGCCCCTGTACCTCTGCCCCTTCGAGGGCCTCAGGGTAAACTGCGATGGGCTCCGATGGAATCTCGATTCGCACAGACGGGACTTCGCCCCTCTCTGGACACTCCCCAGGAGGGGAGAAGACAGGTCGGCTATGTGGGCAACGCGAATGATGGGGCCGGCAGCGTCAGGCAGGAGCGGATGAGCACCACACAAGAAGCAATCGCGACGCCGACAGGGCAGGGGCGGGACTCGCGGACGTACTGGCTGTACACCGTGTCCGGGGGACACGGGATCGTGCACTGGTTCCAGCAGCTGTACCCCGTGATCATCCCTTCGATCAAGTCGTCGCTGGGGCTGAGCGACGTGCAATTGGGGGCGCTGTCGTCAGTCAAGCAGTTGACGTCGGGGCCGCTGATGCTGCCGGCGGGGATGCTGGCAGACCTGTGGGTGAAGGCGCCGCCGATCTTGCTGGGGGCGGCTCTGGCGGTGTTCGGCATCGGCTACTTTCTGATGGGACTGGCGCCGGGGTACGGGTGGATGATGGCGGCGGTGGCGCTCTCCGGCGTGGGGACGGCGCTGTGGCACCCGGCGGCGATGGCGGGACTTTCACTGCGCTACCCAGAGAAACGCGGCACGGCGCTGGCGGTGCATGGGGCGACGGCGAGCGTGGGGGATGCGATCGCGCCGCTGGCGATCGGCGGCATTCTGCTGGTGGTGACGTGGGAGCATCTGCTTTTGTGGCATCTGATCCCCGGACTGGTGCTGGGGCTGGTGGTGTGGAGCATGCTGCGGTCGAGCGGGAAGCGAACGGCGGCGGGGGAGCCGAGGCCGAGCGTGCGGGCGTACGGACAGCAGGTGGCGGCGTACCTGCGCAATCGCACGGTGCTGTCCATCATGGGGGTGAACGTGCTCTCGGGCGTGGCGCGGGTCAGCGTGGTGACGTTTTTCCCTCTGTATGTGAAGGAGACGCTGGGGTATTCGACGTTTGTGCTGGGGCTGTACATCGCGCTTTTGTACGCGATGGGCGCGATATCACAGCCGCTGATGGGAGCGTGGTCGGACCGGCTGGGGCGGAAGCCGGTGCTCTTGGCGGGGCATCTGGCAATGGGGCTGCTGTTCCTGGCGATGGCGGTGGCGGCGCCGGGCTGGCAACTGAGCCTGGTGATCGCGGCGCTGGGGTGCTTTTTCTACGCGCTGTCCACGGTGATCCAGGCGACGCTGATGGATGCGGCGGACGCGCGGGTGCAGGCGTCCACGATGGGACTGACGGGGGTGTTCAGCCAGCTGGTGACGCTGCCCGCGCCGATTTTGGCGGGGGTGATCGCCAGCCACTGGGGGTATAAGGCGACGTTTGTGTATTCGAGCGTAGCGACGCTAATGGCCGTGCCGGTGCTGCTGTTTATGCGGGTGCCGAAGACGGGACGCCGGGCGGCGCGGATCGGGGGGTAGGGGCGTGCGGAAGGGCCTCACCCCGGCTCCTTCGACAGGCTCAGAACAGGCCCTCTCCATCCCAGATGGAGAGGGGGTAGCAGAAGGACCATGCCGCCCCACCAGGTTGCCGCGGTCGCAGACTCGCTCGCCATGACAGGCGGGCATGGGTTCGCTGGTATAATGGGCCGACGGCGGCAACAGGAGGGCGCTTCTGGCACGCGTGGACGGTCGCAAGAACGATGGGCTGAGGCCGGTGCGCTTTTCGTTTGGGGCGCAGGCGTATGCCGAGGGGTCGGTGCTGGTGGAGGCAGGCGATACGAAGGTGCTGTGCGCCGTGTCAGTGGAGGACAAGGTGCCGCCGTTTCTGAAGGGGCAGGGCCGGGGGTGGGTGACGGCGGAGTACGGGATGCTGCCGCGTTCCACGCTGACGCGGCGGGCGAGGGAGATCGGGCAGCGGGACGGTCGGAGCGTGGAGATCCAGCGGTTGATCGGACGGGCGCTGCGGGCGGTGGTGAACCTGGACGCGCTGGGGGAACGCACGCTGACGGTGGACTGCGATGTGTTGCAGGCGGACGGGGGGACGCGGACGGCTGCGATCACAGGGTCGTATGTGGCGCTGCACCAGGCGATGCAGAAGCTGGTGACGCAGGGGGCGCTGGCGTCGCTGCCGCTGCGGTCGAGCGTGGCGGCGGTGAGCGTGGGAATGGTGGAGGGGGAGGCGCTGCTGGACCTGTGCTACGAGGAGGATGCGCACGCGGCGGTGGATTGCAACGTGGTGAGGACGGGCGGAGGGGCGTATGTGGAGGTGCAGGGGACGGCGGAGGGCGCGCCGTTTGCGCCGGAGCAGCTTCAACAAATGCTGACGCTGGCGGGGAAGGGGATCGGGGAGCTGACGGTGCTGCAAGAGGCGGCGCTGCGTACGCTGGGCGCGCGGTAGGGCAAGCGCAGAGGCGCGGCTCTGGGAGTTGGGCGTGAAGCAACAAGCGACAACACTAGGGAATGATGAGCGCCGCCAGGGCGGGCTCGGGTTTGCGCCGTCGGCGCCGCCGCTGGACGAGGATGCGATCGCCAGGGACCTGGGCACAGGCGGGCGGGCGTTCGTGGTGTTCTGCGCGCGGTCGACGCAGGTGTTTCTCACGAACAACAATATGCAGATGGCGGCGGCCATCGCGTTCTACTCGTTCTTTTCGCTGTTCCCGCTGTCGCTTTTGATTATCCTGGTGTACGACGTGTTCCAGCCGCAGGCGACGGCGCCGGAGCAGGCGCACCTGGCGCGGGCTCTGGGGGCGTTCATACCGGTGAGCCAGGATGTGATCGCCAGCTCGATCAAGACGGCGGTGGAGTCGCGGGTGGCGACGGGGCCGCTGGCGCTGGGGACGCTGGTGTGGGCCTCCACGGCGATGTTCGCCACGCTGCGGAAGGGGATCAACTCGGCGTGGAATCTGCGGGTGCCGCGCCCGTGGCTGCGGGAGCGGGTGATTGACCTGGCGGCGACGACGGGGGCAGGGCTGCTGTTCATGGCGCTGCTGATCGCGACGGCGGCGCTGCGGGAGTTCGCCGAGGACGACTCCACGGCGGCGATTGGGCTGTTGAGCGCGCCCGTGTGGCTGAGCGTGAGCTCGCTCCTGATGACGTTCTTCGCTTTCACGATGGTGTACCGCTATCTGCCGAACCGGCCGCTGAAGCTGCGGGACGTGCTGTTCGGGGCGCTGATGGCAGCGATCGCGTTCGAGATCGCCAAGGGAGTGTTCTTCCTGTACACGCAGCAGCGGGCGACGGTGGACTCGATCTATGGGCCGCTGACATCGGGCGCGGTGCTTTTGGGCTGGCTGTATACGTCGGCGGCGATTGTGCTGATCGGGGCGCTGACGGCGGCGATTTATACGCGGCTGACGGAGCGGCGGATCGTGACTCACATGGCGATCTGGACGTTTGGGGTATGGCCGGGGGTGAAGAAGGCGCAGCGGTTTTTGCGGCGGCAGGCGGTGCAGCGGGCGATGCAGGCGATGCAGGCGAAGGACAGGGTGACGCCGCGCAGGAAAAGGAAGGGGTAGTGGGGGGCACCCCCATCCCAGCCTTCCCCCACAGACGAGGGAAGGGTTTGCTGCCGCACGTGGGTGGCAAATCCCGTTTCTCCCACCCGCCCGCCCACATATGTTATAAGAGGGGAACGGAGGCACATCCCCCGCTCCCTCTGCCAGAAAGGGGCGTTGCCCCTCTCTGGACTCACCCCAAGAGAAGTAACCGCGACGCTGACATCTCAAGATGCGGTGCGGGAGTATGACGGGGATAGGAGTAGCGATGAGCGTGACGAAGGCGGTGATTCCCGCGGCGGGGTGGGGGACGCGGTTTTTGCCGGTATCGAAGGTGGTGCCGAAGGAGGCGCTGCCGATCATTGATACGCCGGTGATCCAGTACGCCATCGAGGAGGCGGCAAAGGCGGGGATCACGCAGGTGATTCTGGTGACGTCGCAGAATAAGCGGGCGGTGGAGGATTATTTCGATCGGTCGCACGAGTTGGAGGCGCTGCTGGAGGGGAAGGGGGACGAGAAGCGGCTGGCGGAGATGCGTCGCGTGATGGGGCTGGTGGAGATTCACGCGGTGCGGCAGCGACAGCAACTGGGCCTGGGGCATGCGGTGCTGACGGCACGGCGGCTGGTGGGCAACGAGCCGTTCGCGGTGTTTTTGCCGGACGATGTGGTGGTGTCGAAGAAGCCGGCGATCGCACAGTTGATGGCGGTGTTCGAGCGGCGGAAGGGGAGCGTGCTGGCGGTGACGCCGGTGCCGGAGTCGGAGGTGAGCCGGTACGGGGTGATCGAGGGGACGAAGGCGGGGGCCCGGACGTACCGGCTGAAGCGGCTGGTGGAGAAGCCGCGGCGGGAGGATGCGCCGTCAAACCTGGCAGTGATCGGGCGGTATGTGCTGACGCCGGAGATTTTCGAGGAGCTGGAGCGGGTGAAGCCAGGGGCGATCGGGGAGATTCAACTGACGGATGCGATTGACGGGCTGATCAAGCGGCAGCCGGTGTTCGCGGTGGAGCTGGAGGGGGAGCTGTATGACGCGGGGACGCCGCTGGGGCTGCTGAAGGCGTCAGTGGCGGAGGCGCTGCGGCGGCCGGAGATGGCGGGGGATTTGCGCCACTGGCTGCGGGGAAGACTGAGGGGGTAGGGCGGGCGTGTACTGTGAACCTTTTTCTCCTGCTACTCTCCAGGGCCCGCACGTTGGAAGGCGCGGTAGATGCGCAAGAGACCGAAGCTAATGTCGTCGCCAGCGAGCTCCTTGGCGCCTGTGAGATTGCCGGGGCCTGATTGCGTGAACGCGTCGGCGATGCGCTGGCGCTGGGCGGCGGTCCAAAATTGGTTGGGGTCAAGCGATGCGCCATGTTCAATCGCATCGGCCAGGTGCCCGTAGATGGTAGTTTGCGCCAGGCCTCGTTGCGCAGCGATTTGCTCAATGGGGTGGCCTGCTTGGAATAGCCTGAGCGTTTCCATCACGGTGTTGCTTAGGTTGCCCTTACGATTGGCCGTCGGATGCGCCTGAACGCTGGGCGGGAACGTTTGGCGAGGGCTGGCCTGCAGGTGGAGCACGATTTCGTTGAGGAACACGGCGCCGAACTCCTCAAGCTTCTTGGCGCCCACGCTGCTGATGCGCGAAAACTGCTGCTTCGTTTCGGGATACGCTTGCGCCATCTGGCGGAGCGCTGCGTCGGAGAACACGATGTAGGCCGGAACGCCGCGCTGATCCGCAAGCGTTTTGCGAAGCTGGCGCAAGCGTGCAAAGAGCGCGTCGTCATGCGCGGGGACAGAGGCCTGCTCACCCTTCTGCTGCGGCGCAGTGGGGGATGTTGTGAGCAGAATAGGGCTCCGGTCCCGCAGAGCCGAATTTCCTGACTCGGTGACTTCGAGGACGCTGAACTCGCTTTCCGTGAGGCGGAGGTAGCCCAGGCGGACGAGCTCTCGTCCGATGGCGGACCACTCAGGGCGGGAGTGGTCTTTGCCAATAGCGTAGGTGGATAGCTCGTTGTGGCGCCACTTGCGGATGCGCTCGGTGTCCGCGCCGGTGAGCACCTCAACAATGTGCGTCATGCCCACGCTGAAGCCGCCCTTTTGCCGTATACGGAGGGCGCAAGAGAGGAACTTCTGCGCCTCCTTCGTGCCATCGTAGGTGGCGCGGGGCGAGAGGCAGTTATCACAGCCGTTGCAAGGGATTGCGGCGAACGTCTCGCCAAAGTAGCGCAGCAGTTCGCCACGGCGGCAGGCGGCGGACTCGGCGTAATGCACCATCTGCTGGAGCTGAGCGCCGGCAATCTCGCGCTCTTTCGCATCTGGCTTTTCGTTGATGAACTGCTTCTGTTTGACGACATCGCCTGGGTTGAAGAGGAGCGCGCACTCGCTGGGGAGGCCATCGCGGCCCGCGCGCCCGGTCTCCTGGTAGTAGCCCTCAATGCTCTTGGGGAGATCGTAGTGGAGGACAAAGCGGATGTTGGACTTGTTGATGCCCATGCCGAATGCGATGGTGGCGCAGATAACCTGAACCTCATCGCGGAGGAAGAGGTCCTGGTGCTCGGTGCGCTGCTGGCTGGTGAGACCGGCGTGATATGGCTTTGCCGTGATTCCTGCGTTGTTCAGATGCTCGGCGACGCGCTCTGTTGCGGTGCGGCTTGCGCAGTACACAATGCCGTGCTCGTGCGGATGCCGGCGGATGAGCGCAAGCGTCTGGTCAAGGGGCTTGGACTTGGCAAGGACACGGTAGGTGAGGTTGGGCCGGTTGAAGCTGGCGACGTAGCGGTGAGGGTTGCGCAGCCCGAGAATCTTCACAATGTCATCGCGAACACGTTCCGTGGCGGTGGCGGTGAGCGCCATCAGCGGCAGATGGGGGAAGAGGGTGCGAAGCTGCGAAAGCTGGCGGTACTCAGGGCGGAAGTCGTGGCCCCACTCGCTGATGCAATGGGCCTCGTCGATGGCGATGAGCACGGGGTTCCAGGTGTGCAGGTCGTTGAGGAAGCCCGTCAGCATGAGCCGCTCGGGCGCAACGTAGAGCAGGCGGTAGCGTCCCTTGTGGAGGTCTCGCAGTCGGACGCGGGACTCCTCAGGGAGTAGCGACGAGTTGAGGAACGTGGCGGGAATGCCGTTGGCCTGAAGCGCGTCCACCTGGTCTTTCATGAGCGCGATGAGCGGCGAGACGACGATCGTCAGGCCGGGACGCATGACCGCAGGAAGCTGGAAACACAGCGACTTGCCGCCGCCGGTAGGCAAGAGCGCGAAGACGTCGCGGCTGGCGAGGGCGTCACGAATGATCTCTTCCTGGAGCGGTCGGAAGGAGGTGAAACCGAAGTGCTGCTTGAGCGCGGGAAGCAGGCTCATGGAGATGGTTCCCTTTTGGGGTTGGTCAGGCGAGTAGTATGGCGGCCCAGTGCCTGATGCGACCAATCCTCATTGTAGAAGGCGAGGCAGATGCCGATACAGGCGCGTGGCCAGTGTCCATGCTTTCATAGACTGACATTCTCTGTAAACTGTAGAGCGGAGTACTCACGTCGCACTAAGAAGTCGCAAGCCCAAGCGCGTTGACCTTTCTCCGGCACAGGGGATATGCTGCCCGCTGACTCTCATTTGCACAATGGTGGCGTGTCACAGCCAATGTTACATGGAGAAGGGTGAACCCCTATCCCAACTCCGATGGAATCGCGAGTCTTCGACCTTCCCCCGCATTTGGGGAAAGTGGTGTGAACGGCGGCGCGTGAGGCCGGGGAACTTTCAAGAGAACCGAGGTATGTGGAGATGGCACAAGCGTTGGATGGGATTCGGGTGCTGGATTTTTCGCGGTTTATCGCGGGGCCTAGCTGCACGGTGATGCTGGCGCATATGGGGGCGGAGGTGATCCGGGTGGAGCCGCCGGAGGGAGAGGATGACCGGGTGATCGGGCCGCTTTCGCCGCAGGGGAACCGGATATGGTTTACGGGACACGCGAATCATAAGAAGGCGATTACGCTGGATACGAAGAAGGCGGAGGGGCGGGAGCTGCTGAAGCGGCTGGTGGCGAAGGCGGATGTGGTGGTGCATAACTTTGTGCCGGGGACGCGGCCGGCGCTGATGTTGCATTACGATGCGCTGAAGGAGGTGAACGCTCGCGTGGTGGTGGCGGCGGTTTCAGGCTACGGGCAGACGGGGCCGAGCGCGCAGCTGGGGGGGTTCGATGCGGTGATGCAGGGACTTTCGGGGATGATGAGCTTTACGGGGGCGCCGGGGACGCCGCCGATGCGGGCGGGGGTGGCCTGGGTGGATTACGCGGCAGGGTACAACATGGGACTGGGGATTATGTTCGCGCTGTTCCATCGCGAGCGGAGCGGCGTGGGGCAGATGGTGGACGTGGCGCTGCTGGATGCGGCGGTGTTCCCGGTGATTTCGCAGGGGATGGTGACGGAGCTGCGCCTGCTGGACGTGCCGCGACGGCAGATGGGGAACGAGGGGTGGTATGCCTTCGCTAACTGCTATCAGGCGAAGGATGGCTGGGTGGTGCTGACGGCGGGGTTCGACGCGCAGTTTTATCAGCTGATGGAGGCGATCGACAGGCCGGACCTGGTCAACGATCCGCGGTCGAGGACGGTGGACTCGCGGTGGAAGCACCACGAGGAGATGCATGGGATTGTGGCGGCCTGGGTGGCCCAGCGGACGGTGGCGGAGGCGCTGGCGGCGCTGCAGAAGCACCGGGTGCCGGCGGATAAGGTGAACAGGATCGAGGAGATGGTGGAGCATCCGCAGGTGCGGCACCGGCAGATGCTGGTGGAGACGCCGCTGGGCAAGGGCGGGGAGAAGGCGACGGTGGCGGGGAGCCCGATCAAGATGTCGCTGACGCCGGCGACGACGGGCGGCGGGGCGCCGGGGTTGGGGGAGCATAACGCGGAGGTGTATGGGGGCTTGCTGGGAATGAGCGCGGGGGAGATCGCGGCGCTGCGGGCGCAGGGCGTGGTGTAGGGGGCCTTCGGTCATGCTGGGGCTAACCTCTCTTGGAAGAGAGGCTTCCCCAGACCCTTCCAGAGAACTTTCACTAGCAAGAGGGGGCCGTGGCCTCAAAGGCCACGGCCCCCTCTTGCTATAAACAGCACCGTGGCTAGGTTAGGGATGCTTTCTTGTAAGAGCGATGACGCAGCAGGGCAGAGGGGCCACACACAAGACCAGGCCCGCACACCACCCCGACTTCCGGCAGGATCAAGAAGCTCGCTGGCTCTGATAACAGGAAAGCCCCCTCCAAGCTGGAGGGGGCTTTCCTGTTATCAGAAGAGGGAAGGCTTCAGCGCTTCTTGGCTAGGACGCGGGCGGGAGCTTTGCCGTTGCTCTTGCCGTTGAGCTTGTAGAGACGGCGGCTGTTTTCGCCGAGGATCTTGGCCTTGGAGACCTCGGAGATATCGGTGCGGCCGGCGAGCGCGGCGACGACGCCGGGCCAGATGCCGTCAGGGTGAGGGTAGTCAGTGGCGAAGGTGAGGGTATCATCGCCGATAGCCATGATGGTGGGGCCGATCATTTTTTCATCGGGGTCGGCGGAGATAAAGCACTGGCGCTGCCAGTATTCGGAGGGTTTGAGGGGCAGGGGGATGGTGGCGTGGCCCCAGTTGTGCATGTGGCTGTCCATGCGCTCGAGCCATTGGCCGATCCAGCCGCAGCCGGATTCGAGGACGGCGACGCGGAGCTTGGGATGGCGCTCCAAGACGCCGCTGCAAATGATTTCCAGGATGCCCATCTGCTGCTCGTGGGGGTGGGAGACGACATGGCGGAACATGAAGTTTTCATAGCGGGCGAAGCCGGCCTGCTCCACGTTCTGGGTGGTGCCTTCATGGAGGGTGAGGGCGACATCGAGGTCTTCGAGGAGCGTCCAGAGGGGCTCCCAGTGAGGATCGTCCAGGGTGCGGCCGGCGATGCGGTTGGGGCGGAGCATGATGCCCTTGTAGCCGTAGGCCTTTATGGCGCGCTTGGTTTCCACGAGGGTTTCATGGATGTCCGCCTGGGGGACGACGGCGATGCCGATGAGGCGGTTGGGGTCAGGCTTGCAGTAGTCGTATAGCCAATCGTTGTAGGCGCGGCACATGGCGGCGAAGAGCGGGACGTCTGTGATGGAGGCGAAATGGAGGCCCGTGGAGGGGTAGAGGACGGAGACATCGATGCCTTCGCCGGCCATGTCCTTGAGGCGGACCTTGCCGTCATAGCCGGCAGGATTGGCGGGCCGGGGGTTCTGCCCCTGGGTGGCACTGGGGGTGCGGGGCTGGAGCTTGCCGCCCACGGAGCGGCGCATGTAGCCGGCGCTATCGCGGATCATGCGGGGGGCGACGGCGTGGTACTGGGGTTCCAGGTACTGGGGCCACATCTCATCGAGTTCGTGCACGTGCCCGTCCGAATCAATGACATCGAAAGCAGCCATGGCGCACCTCCTGCGCACGGGATTGTGAGCCTGTGGCAGGCAGGTGTCAAGCGGCACGGCAAGCTGGAGCGAGCCTGTAGGAGAAGGCGGGGGTGACTGAGCAGGATTGAGGGTGTGCTCCGCGGGGAGCCCGAAGCGGGCGGAGTGGCTGAGGCTGTACCGGGAGATGAAGGTGTTGCAGATTGCGCTGCAGCCGAAGCAGTCTACGTATTCGTATTCGACCTAGGGGGGCGCGGCGGGCTAGGCGGGGCAGGCGCGGGTTGGTGGGGTCGCCCTTCGACTCACTCGCCGCGCTTGGCCTGAGGGCGAACGGGGAGGAGCGCCAGGGGGACGACCCCTATTCCTGCCTTGCCCCGGCCTGGATCGAAAATTCCTGCAAACCTGTTGCGCCGGCCCAGTTGCTCTTGGGGATATGCTAGCGAGCCATCCCCCTAGCCCCCTTCCTTTCCTGGAAAGGGGTGAGATACAGGGACCACAGGGGTACATCCCTTGTACCCTTGCCAAAGAAGGCCTTCGCCCCTCTCTGGACATACCCCAGGAAGCGATGCTGCCGCGCGACAGCGGAAGCGGGGGCAGCGTTGCCTCTGGCCGCGCATGGTTTTGGAGCGAAGCCCGTAGTGACGCGAGGAGCCGGGGGCTAGGCGGTGTGGCGCTTGGCTTCTTGCCAGAGGGCTTCTTGCTGATCCAGCGATAGGGCGCTGAGGGCGGCACCGCGGTCGCGGGCGGCGCGCTCCATGTATTGGAAGCGTTGGGTGAAGCGGCCGTTGGCCTTTCTCGCCGCGCCTTCACTGTCTATGCCGAGCTTGCGGCCGATGTTGACCAGGGCGGCGAAGATATCGCCAAGCTCATGCTCTTGCTCGGCGGGGGTGCGGGCGCGCTGAAACTCGCCGATCTCTTCATGCACCTTGGCGAGGACGCCGGAGATATCGGGCCAGTCGAACCCCGTTTTGGCGGCGCGGGCCTGGAGCTCCTGGCTGCGGGCAAGGGCGGGCAGGCTCTTGGGAACGCCGTCAAGGAGCGACTCCGGCGGTGCACCGCGCTCCTCCTGCTTGAGCTTTTCCCAGTTGGCGACGACATCTGCCGAGCCGCTGACGCGAACGTCGCCGAAGACGTGGGGGTGACGGCGCAGGAGCTTGGCGTTGATGTGGCCGAGGACGTCGCCAATGGCGAAGCGGCCGTCGTCGCGGGCGATCTGGGCGTGGAGGCCGACCTGGAGGAGGACGTCGCCAAGCTCTTCGGCGATTTTTTGGGGGTCGCCGCCGTCGATGGCATCGAGGACTTCGTGGCATTCTTCAACGAGGAAGCGCTTGAGGGAGGCGTGGGTTTGCTCCTTGTCCCAGGGGCAGCCGTCCGGGGCGCGGAGGCGGGCGATGATGGCGAGGAAGGTGTCGAAGGAGTCGAGGGGTTCGTAGGAGGGCATGGCAGGCCTTTCCTCTTGCATCATTGATATGCGGCAGGGGGGCTGACGGGAGGCAGGGGAGCGGCGCGGGTTCATGCTAGCAGCGGGGCGCACGGGTTGACAAGGAAGGAAGCGCCGCTGGAAGATGCGCCGGTGAACGTTCTGCGCTCCCGGTATGTTGTTGCGGCGCTGCTGGCGGCGGCGGTACTTGCCGTGCCGCTGTTTCTCATCACCACGAACCTGCGCATCATCATCAACAGCGGGTGGCTGTATAGCTACGGGTTCGAGCGGTACGAGCGGGCGGCGGTTACGGGGATCGAGCCGGGGGAGCTGACGAAGGTGGCCGAGCAGATCAAGGCGTATTTCAACGACGCAAGCGCGGCGCCGCTGGACGTGCGCATCCGGCTCTACGGCGAGGAGACGGCGCTGTTCAATGAGCGGGAGATCGTGCATATGCAGGACGTGAAGGGCCTGGTGCGGGGGCTGGGGTTCTGGCAACAGGTGACGTTCTGGTACCTGGCGGGGTTCGCGGTTTTCATGGCGCTGCTGTGGGAGCGTGGCACGGCGCTGCGGCGGATCGCCAAGGGGCTATTCTGGGGAAGCGCAGTGACGCTGGCGCTGCTGATCGTCACGGGGCTGGCGGTGGCGATCGGGTTCGACGCGGTGTTCACGCAGTTCCACGTCATGAGTTTCTCCAACGATTACTGGCAACTGGACCCGCGGCACGATTACCTGGTGGCGATCTTCAACGAAGCGTTTTTCCGCGATGCGGTGCTGATCGTGGCGGGGATGACGGCGACGCAGGCGGCGCTGACGGCAGGGGTATGCCTGGCGTACCAGCGGCGCACGCGAGGGGCGGCACAGAGGCCATGACGTGGGACTACATCGTGGTGGGTGCAGGGTCGGCGGGATGCGTGGTGGCGAGCCGGCTGTCGGCGGACAGGCGATGCCGCGTGCTGCTGCTGGAGGCGGGGCCGCGGGACTGGACGCTGGGGGTGCATGTGCCGGCGATGGGGATGTGGATTAAGCAGTTGCAGTGGAGCTACCTGGGGGAGCCTGACCCCTCGATGAACGGACGGGAGCATGTGTGGATGGGAGGGAGGGTGCAGGGGGGAAGCTCGTCAATCAACGGCATGATGTGGGTGCGGGGACATGCGGGGGACTTCGACGGGTGGGCGAACGCGGGCTGCGAGGGATGGGAGTACGCCGGTGTGCTGCCGTATTTCAAGAAGGCGGAGCGGTATGAGGGCGGGGCGAGCGCGTGGCGCGGCGGGCTAGGGCCAATACACACGGGACGGATCAGGCTGGAGCATCCGCTGGCGCGGGCGTACCTGGAGGCGGCGAAGTCGGCGGGGTACACGGAGAACGCGGACTATAACGGCGAGCGGCAGGAAGGAGCAAGCTGGGTGCAGGTGAACCAGCGCCGCGGTCTGCGGCACAGCACGGCGCGGGCGTACCTGGCGCCGGCGCGGTGGCGGCGGAACCTGGTGGTGCAGACGGGAGCGCTGGCCACGCGGGTGCTATTCGAGGGGTCGCGGGCGGTGGGGGTGGAGTACGTGCGGGGCGGAAAGACGGTGCAGGCGCGGGCAAGCCGGGAGGTGGTGGTGTGCGGGGGAACGATCGCATCGCCAAAGCTGCTGCTGCTGTCAGGCGTGGGACCAGCCAACGATCTGCAGCAGCACGGGATCAGCGTGACGGCGGACGTGCCGGGGGTAGGGAAGAACCTGCACGATCATCTGATGCTGCGGATGCTGTGGGATGTGAACGTGCGGACGCTGAATAAGGAGTTGAACCCGCGCGGGGTGGTGAAGCACGGGCTGCACTATCTGTGGAACGGTCGCGGCGTGGCGGCGTCCACGGGGCAGCATGCGATGATATTTATGAAGCTGCGCCCGGACAGCCCGACGCCGGACATTGCCGCGGGGATTCTGCCGCTGGGGATGACGATCGGCTTCGGCAAGGAAGGGTCGGCGCGAGGGCGTAACCTGAAGCAAAACCCGTATGGGATGCGGCTGATGGACGGCGATAGCGCCACGGTGATTTCGGTGTTCCTGCACCCGCGGGGGCGAGGCGAGGTGACGCTGCGGTCAGCGCGGGCGGAGGATGCGCCGGTGGTGCGCTACCCGCTGTTCAGCGACGCTCGGGACGCGGCGGACGTGGCGGCGGGGGTGCGGGAGGTGCTGCGCTTGTTCCAGCAAGCGCCGCTGCGAGCGGTCATGGAGCGTCAGGTACAGCCGCCCCCGGAGGTGGAGTCGCAGGAGAAGTTGGAGGCGTATGTGCTGCGGGAAGGGGCGTGCGGGCAGCACCCGGTGGGGACGTGTAAGATGGGCGGGGCGCAGGACAGGATGGCGGTGGTGGATGCGCGGCTGCGGGTACGCGGGGTGCAGGGGCTGCGGGTGGCGGACGCATCGGTGATGCCGGCGGTGACGAGCGGGAATACGAACGCGCCGACGATCATGATCGGGGAGAAGGCGGCGGCGATGATTCTAGAGGGGGCGTGAGCGCGCGCCGCGTCCGAAGCGTAGCAAACCAGGCGAGGGGGCACATGTGGATACCGGGCTTTCAGGGAAGGTAGCGGCGATCACGGGAGCAACTTCCCCTATTGGATCGGCTGTCGCCAGGGTGCTTGCGGGCGAGCGCGTGAGCCTGGCGCTCTTCGGGAGAAACGACGTCCGCTTGCAGGGGATTGCCGCCGAGATACGAGCGAGGGGCGTGGCGTGCCTGGCGGTCGCCGGGGATGTGGTGAAGGACAGGTCAGCGCCGGAAAGATTCATCCAAGGGTGTGTGGAGCGATTCGGCCGGGTGGATATCCTGGTGAATGCGATGGGTGTGCACCAGGTCCGGCCATTTCTGGAGACCAGCGATGAGGATTGGTACGAGACGTTTGAGGTGAACCTGTTCAGCATTGTGCGGGCGTGCCGGGCAGCGATCCCGCATATGGAGCGGCAGGGGGGAGGGCGTATCGTCAACGTGTCAGCCGCCTCGATACACCGGCACCTTGCGGGTCTGGACGTCCACCCGCACTTCACGGCCTCAAAGATCGCCCTGGCGAGCTTCACGAAATCATTGTCCAGGGAGTTTGGGGGCAAGAATATCCTGGCGAATGCGATACTGCCAGCGAATGCGTGGGAGCCGCCGATGGTGGAGGCGTTGCACGCCGAGGCCAGGGCAAGCGGGGTTTCGCCGGAGGAGGCATTCGTGCGGCGGTTGGAGCGGTATGGCGTCCGGCCGGACCTGCACCGGCCGGCAGATCCGGAAGAGGTGGCCAAGACGGTGTTGTTCTTGGCGTCAGACTTGAGTTCGTATATCACAGGGGCGGTGGTACCGGTTGACGGAGGAGTGTCCGAATCGTTGTGAGGCCGGCCGCTTGTTGCGTCATCTCACCCGCCCGCTTCGCCTTGACAGAAGAAAAGGGGAGCGTGTAGGCTCGACGGGGCCTGCGGGGTACGGCCACGCAGCGCACGATGATTTCACGGCAGCATGGGATTTCACGACAGCATGGCAGGGGGCGGCGTTGCGCGCCCGGGGAGAGGAGCAGCAAGGGATGACAGCAAAGGTTTCGTATAACGCATCGGACAAGAACTTCGACCGGTATGAGAAGGGCGAGATCATCATGTCGCCGCCGCGGACGATTACGGAGACGGATGTGGTGAACTTCTGCGCGCTGACGGGGGACTGGCACCCGCTGCATTCGGACGCGCTGTTCGCGGCGAAGACGCAGTTCGGGGCGAGGATCGCGCATGGGCCGCTGACGTTCGCTATCTGCGCGGGGTTCATGGCGCGGTCAGGGGTGGGATCGGTGCACAGCATGGCGTTTTTGGGGATCAACAACTGGACGTTTCAGACGCCGGTGTACCTGGGGGATACGATCCAGGGGAGGATCACGGTGCAGGAGAAGCGGCCCAGCGCGAGCAAGCCGGACCGGGGGATCGTGACGTTCTTCGTGGAGGTGCTCAATCTGACGCGGGAGTCGGCGATCGTGTGTTCGGGGGAGTGGACGAATATGTACCGGCGGGGGACGTAACCGCCGCTGCGTTGGGTTGCACGCACAAGCATTGCCTCAGTAAGGACCGCAAGGAGTATTGCTATGCCCAAAGAGTACCCCGCACCAAAGCGCCGCCTGGGAGATTATTACCGGTCAGGGAACTGGTCGGATTACTGGAAGACGTCCATCAGCCAGGTGCTGCCCGGGGTGGTGCGGGTGCGGGGGTACGATACCGAGGACATTATCGAGAACCTGCGGTACGCCGAGTATTTCTACATGACGATCAAGGGGGAGCTGCCCACGAAGGCGCAGGCGCGGGTGTTCGAGGCGGTGATGTGCGCCTTCCCCGACCACCAGTTCATCGCGTCCGACCCGATTGCGGCGCGGGCGGTGGCGTCGGCGCATTCGGAGTCGCCGGTGCCGGGGATCGTGGCGGGCCTTTTGTGCATCGGCATGCACACGATTTCGCCGCAGGACGCCGCGGAGGTGGTGGCGGATTCGTTCGAGATGATGAAGGTGAAGAAGCTGACGCCGCGCCAGGCGGCCAAGGCGGTGGTGAAGGATTTCACGTCGAAGAAGCGGTACATCCCAGGCTTCGGGCACCCGACGCATAAGGACGGCGATCCGCGGGCGCTGGCGCTGCAGCGGGTGGCGAAGAAGCATGGGGTATGGGGGGAGAAGGCGCAGCTCTACGAATTGATCCACGAGGAGTTCGTGAAGAAGACGGGGCGGAATCTTCCGATCAACATTGACGGGATGGTGGCGTGCGTGCTGACGGAATTGGAGTTCAACCCGATGCAGATGGCGGGGGTGGCGGCGGCAGGACGATTGCCGGGGATTGTGGCGCATGTGATCGAGGAGATCATGGACGGGGTGCCGCTGCGGGTGGTGCCGGAGGAGTTGGGGGCGAGATACGTGGGCCCGGCGCAGCGGAAGATACCGAAGAACCGGAAGTAGGACTCGCGCGTTGTTGGCAGGGGCAGGCGGCAGAGGCTATACTTTTGATGTCGCCCGCGATGGGCGCGCCGGCTTGGGGATATAGCTCAGTTGGTAGAGCGCTGCGTTCGCAACGCAGAGGTCGGGGGTTCGAATCCCCCTATCTCCACCAAAGTCTCAACGCACCTTGGCAAGAACGCGGACGTCCTTGAGTAGCCGGCCGCCCAGGCGTTCTCGCGGCATCTCTAGATCGTAGCGCGCCTGTAGATTCATCCAGAACCGGTCGGTTGTGCCAAAGTAGCGGGAGAGGCGCAGCGCGGTATCAGCGGATATGGCGCGCTTCGCCAGCACGATCTCGTTGATGCGGCGTGGGTCAACGTGGATGTCTTTCGCCAGCCGATATTGGCTCACGCCGAGCGGCTTGAGAAATTCTTCGAGGAGTATCTCGCCGGGATGGATGGGGGGATGTTACGCTGCGCCATAGGATTTCTCGCTTGATTGTTCACGGAGGTCGAACACCTACTCTGTATGTGTAACTCGCTTGGCCATCATGCTGCCGTTTGAGGTTACAAGCCTTGTTGGTTTAGGTCGCCCTTCCCTTCGAGGATGTCAGGGCAGGCTACGTGCCTCAGGGCGAACGGGTGCAAGTTATGGGGCTGGGACTGGGTTCCCACCTTCGCGGGAACGACGGATTCCGCCCCACCAGGTTGTCACGCTCGCGGACTCGCTCGCAACGACAGAGCAGCGTCGTCTACTTGGGCGCACGCCAGCAATCGTTGATATGGTCGTTGACGAGGCCGGCGGCTTGCATGAAGGCGTAGCAGATGGTGCTGCCGGCGAATTTGAAGCCGCGCTGGGTGAGGTCGCGGGACATGGCGTCGGACTCCGACGAGGTGGCGACCCATGCGCCGGGAGGGACTCCGCCGGGCCTGCGCAAGGGGCCGCCGCCGGTGAACTGCCAGATGTAGCGATCGAAAGTGGAAAACTCGCGCTGGACGTCGAGGAAGCGCTGGGCGTTGGTGACGGCGGCGCGGACTTTGAGGCGGTTGCGGACGATGCCGGGGTCGGCGAGAAGGCGTTGGATATCGATATCGCCGTAGCGGGCGATGCGGGCGGCGTCGAAGGTGTGAAAGGCACGGCGGAAGTTTTCGCGTTTGTGGAGGATGGTGCGCCAGGAGAGGCCGGCCTGGAAGGCGTCGAGGATGAGGAACTCAAACAGCTTCCGATCGTCGTGAATGGGGACGCCCCATTCGTCGTCATGGTAGCGGAGCATGAGGGGGTCGCCGGCGCTGCCGAAGCAGCGGACCCGCGTATCGGGCGCAGGGGTGGCAGGCATCAGGCACCACGCGCTTTCTTGAGGGCGGCGAGGGAGTCGGCGGCGCCGCGCTGGAGGGCGCCGGCATCGGTAAAGACGGGGCAGTAGAGAAAGCCCTGGGCAAAGCGGCGGGCGGCTTCTTCTGGGGAGGCGCAGTGGACGCCGGCGACGAGGCCGCGGGCGCGGGCGGCATCCAGCACGCGCTGGCAGGCCTGAGCGTGGCGCTGGTCTTGCTGGTAGGCGCGCGGGGGAACGCCCATGGAGAAGGCGAGGTCGGCGGGGCCGATGTAGAAGCCGTCTATACCGGGGGCCTGGCAGAGTTCGTCTATGCGGGCGACGGTGTCAATATGCTCGACCATGACCAGGCAGGCGATTTCAGCGTTGGCGGCCTGCTCATAGTCGCTGCCGCTGTAGAGCCGCGCACGGTTGGGCCCGGCGCTGCGATAGCCGAGGGGCGGGTAGCGGCAGGCCTGGCCGGCGCTGGCGGCTTCTTCGCGGGTGTTGACTAGGGGGACGATGACGCCGAGGGCGCCGGCATCGAGCACCCACTGGATGTATTCGGGGCGGTTCCAGGGGACGCGGACGAAGGGCGTGACGCTGGAGGCGCTGACGGCCTGGAGCCAGAGGGCGGCGCGGTCCGGGCCGATGCCCATGCCGTGCTGCATATCAAGCACAAGCGAGTCGAAGCCGGCGTGGGCGGCGATCTCGGCGCTGTAGGTATCGGCGGAGAAGAGCCAGCCGGCAACGGCAGGCTTGCCCGATTTCCAGAGCGCTTTGACGTTGTTGGGTCGCATGGGGGAAACTCCTGGCGGCACAAGGCACGGCGTGGTGCATACTGGCGGCGTGGAGATTGTACGGGCGGACAGCGGCGCTGGCTAGCGGGGGGCGTGCATCCTTGGGTGGCGTTCCAGTGTAGCAATGCTAGAATGGGGCACTTCGGTGAGGCGGCGAGGCGGGCGGGAAGCGAGCGAGGGGGTTGCCGTGCGACGGTCGTGGATGCTGCTGGCAATGACGCTCTTGGTCCTGGCCTTCGGCCTGGCGACGGGTTTCCCCGTGTTCCACCGCACGTTCTATATTCTGGGGCTGCTGTTCGTGCTGTCGTTCGGGTGGGTGTGGCTGTCGCTGCGGAACGTAGAGGTGGAGGTACACCGGGCGACGCTGCGGACATGGGCAGGGCAGTCGATCAAGGAGACGGTTTCAGCGCGGCTGAAGCGGCGTGCGCCGTGGGGACTGATCGAGGTGCGGGAGCAGAGCGAGACGTCGGCGGAGCGGCCGGGGGTGGTGCTAGGACTGGAGGGGAGCGAGGCGACGACGGCGGACCTGGAGGTGGCATGCCCGACGCGGGGGGTGTACACGGTGGGGCCGGCAGTGGTGGAGGCCAGCGACCCGTTCAACCTGTGGCGGCTGCGGCGGACGACGGGCGGGGCGCAACGAGTGGTGGTGCATCCGACGACGACGGATTTGCCGGGTTTTGTGCTGCTGCCGGCGGACCTGCCCGGGGAGGGGCCGGTGCATCAGCGGAGCCCGCATGTGACCACGAGCGCCTATGGGGTGCGGGATTACATACCGGGCGACACGCTCTCCCGCATATCGTGGAAGACGACGGCGCGGCTGGGACGGCTGATGGCGAAAGAGTTCGAGATGGAGCCGGCGAATAATATCTGGGTGCTGGTGGATTTGCAGCGCCAGTCACACAGCGGGCCGGCGGGACGGGCGATCGAGGAGACGACGATCACCGTGGCGGCGTCCATCTGCCGCAGGTACAGCGAAGGCGGGTTCCCCGTGGGACTGGCAGCGACGGGGAACGAGCGGGTGATGTTGTCAGCGCAACGGGGCGCGGAGCATTTGCTGCGGATGATGGACGCGCTGGCGGCGCTGCGGGCGCAGGGGCATACGCCGCTCTTGGAGGTGATCGCCAATTTGCACGCGCGGGCGGGACGGTACACGTCTGTGGCGATTGTCACGCCGTCCCGCGACGATGCGTGGCTGGATGGGGTGCGGCATCTGTTGGAAGGCCGGTCGCGGATCACGGTGGTGATAGTGGACGGGGATACGGGGACGAAGGAGTTTCCCGATGTGACGCACCAGGCAGCGGCAGTGGGGGTGCCGGTGTATGCGGTGAAGGTGGGGCGGTTGGCGGAGACAGGACTGATCGCGGTGCAGGCGCCTTCGGCGACGTATAGCAGAGGCGTGGGCAGCAGGGGCGTGGCGATGCGTGGAGCGAGGTCATAAGATGGCGAAGCGGCGCATGACCTGGCCGGGCGTGGCGGGAACGCCGCTGGACGTGCGCGGGTCGCGGTGGACGCCGAGCGAGGGCTGGGTGACGGCGGCGCTGGCGCTGGCGATGAACCTGACGGTGATCGTGGCGATGGAGCGCGCGCGGTGGACGGACCCATCGCCACGGTTCTGGATGGTGGGCCTTCTGGCGTTTGCCGTGGGGATGATAACGGCGAAGGTGGCCCGAGGGTGGGTGCGGGAGATCGCGGCGGGGGCGCTGGCGCTGGCGCTGGGCGCCGGGGTGGTGCTGTGGGAGGCGGCGGGGACGCTGCCCGCGGGGACGGCCGGCGCGCGGCTGGACGAGGCGGCGTCAAGAGTCAGCGGGTGGCTGACAGCAGTGGGGTCCACGGAGATCAGCAATGACCGGCTGCCGTTTGCGCTGATGCTGACGGCGCTGGTGTGGCTGATGGCGTATTTTTCCGCATGGCTGGTGTTCCGCCATCGCTGGGTGTGGCCTGCGCTGTTGCTGCCGGCGCTGGGCTTGCTGGAGAACCAGACGTATCTGCCCAACAGCCGCTATCCGCTGCCGCTGGCGTTCTTCTTGCTGTTCGCGCTCTTGCTGATCGGCTGGGTGGCGTACGTGAGCCGTGAGGAGCGGTGGGGAGCGCTGGGGCTGGCGCGGCGGGCATCCCGCGTGACGTACGTGGGCAGCGTGCTGACGCTGGCGGCGCTGGTGCTGGGGGTAGGATGGGCGATCCCCACGAGAGATGTCGTGGTGGGGCCGTTGCGGGACTCCTATCAGACGGTGCGCGAGCCGTGGGCGGGGCTGGAGACGGAATGGGAGCGGGTGTTCGCGGGCATCGCATCGAAGAAGTCGTCGGCGCTGCATACGTTTGGGGGGGCGCTGCCGCTGCGCGGGGGGATCGCGCTGGGGAGCGACGTGGCGTTCCTGGTGACGACGGACTACCCATCCTACTGGCGGGGGCAGACGTATGACTTTTACGAGGGCCGGGGGTGGCTGGCGCAGGGGGCGCAGCGGGACACGGTGCAGGGGAATACGGCGTTCGCCGATGCGACAGGGTCGTCGTTCAAGAAGCGGGAGCCGGTGGCGCTGCGGGTGACGATGCAGACGGGCGCGGATGTGGTGTTCACCGCGGGGCAGCCGCTGGATGTGAGCGTGCCGGTGACGGCGGAGGTGGCGATGCCGAAGACGTTCACGTTCAATCCGCAGGACGCCAAGCAGGTGAGCCAGCTGCCGCCCGACCTGGCGCGGGCGGCAGGGCGCATGGCGGCATCGCCGGCGACAGATGCGCAACGGCTGTTGCCCAGCGAGACGAGGCTGGTGCAGCAGAACCAGGGGGGGAACGTGGTGGTGACGCGGGTGGGCCCCACGGCGCCGGACATTCTGGCGCTGCGGACGACGGCGAGCCTGAAGCCGGGGGCGAGCTACGAGGCGATCAACTCAGTGTCCGTGGCCACGGAGGCGGAGCTGCGATCAGATACGCCGGTGTACCCCAAGTGGGTGACGGACAGCTATATGCAACTGCCGGCGGGGCTGCCGTTGCGGGTGCGGGATCTGGCGGCGCAGGTGACGAAGGATGCGTCTACCCCGTACGACAAGGCGCAGGCGATTTCGGAGTACTTGAAGGGGTACACGCTGACGCGGCGCATTGAGCCGCCGCCGGTCAACGCCGACGCGGTGGATTATTTCCTGTTTGTGCAGCGCGCAGGGTACAGCGATTACTTCGCATCGGCGATGACGGTGCTGCTGCGGGCCTCCGGGGTGCCGGCACGGCTGGCGGCGGGCTACGGCACGGGGGAGTTTGACGAAGCGACGAGCACGTTCGCCGTGCGGTTCGGCAATGCGCATGCGTGGCCGGAGGCGTATTTCCCCAGCTATGGGTGGATCACGTTCGAGGCGGCGCCGGGGTCAGGGACGATCCTGCGCGGGCCGCGACCGGTGGCGGGGGCGCTGCCGGAGGATATCTTCGAGGACCCGCAGGGGCCGCTGGAGTTCTTCGACCCGTTCGTCGACGTGATGCCGCCGGACATCGGCAGCATCACGCGGCCGGAGACGCCGGCCTCCGTGGGGGAGATTTTCAAGGACGTGGCGGTGAAGGGCGGCATGGCGCTGGGGGCGCTGGCGGCGCTGGGCGCGGCGGCGCTGGCGCTGGTGTTCCTCACATGGGAATCAAACTTCCTGGGCCTGGGGTACGCCGAGGGCATCTACGCGCGCATGTCGCGGCTGGGAGGGTGGGCGTGGCGCAGGCAGGAGAAGAAGGAGACGCCGAGAGAGTATGCCGCGGCGCTGGCGAGATCGGAAGGGCTGCCGTCGCGGGAGGTAGATGCCATCGCCGCGGGGTACATGCGGCGGCGGTACGGGGGAAAGGACACGGAGGCGGAGGAGCGGGAGGAGATGGAAACGGCGTGGCGCGCGGTGCGGGGGATGCTGATCAGGAGGGCCGCGGGGCGGGCCGACCCCAGGCGGATGCTTCGCCGGCAGGGGTAGCTTTGGGGCCGGCGGCTTCGGCAGCGAGCGCGCCGTCCTTGAGTTCCAGCACGCGGTGCGCGGCATCAAGCACGAGGCGGTCATGGGTGGCGACGACGATGGAGATGCGCTCGCGATCGACGATTTCCACGAGCAAGGTGAAGATGCCGCGCGCCGTGGCGGAGTCAAGCTCGGCGGTAGGCTCATCGGCGAGGATGAGGGGAGGGCGGCGCACGATGGCGCGGGCGATGGCGACGCGCTGCTGCTCGCCGCCGGACATTTCGTAGGGGCGGTGGCGCATGCGGTGGCCCAGGCCCACAAGCTCAATGGCGGCGCGGACGGCGCGGTCGCGCTCGCCGCGGGAGACGCCGGCGATGCGCATGGGCAGCTCCACGTTTTCATAGGCGGAGAGCAGGGGGAGCAGGCCGAAGCTCTGGAAGATGAAGCCGAGCTTGCTTTGACGGAGCGCGGCGGTCTCCCGCTGGGAGAGTTTGCCCAAATCATGCCCCTGGAAGTAGACGGTGCCGCCGCTCGGCGTATCCAGCCCGCCAAGCAAATTGAGCAGGGTGGTCTTGCCGGAGCCGGAGCGCCCGAGCAAGGCGACAAACTCGCCGGGGAAGATGTCTACATCTAGGGGCCGCACGGCGTGGACAAGCTCGGCGCCGGCGCGGAAGTCGCGGGAGAGGGTACGGGCAGAGAGCACGGCGTCGTCCGGCAGGGCGGCGGGCGGCAGGCCGTTGGGCGCAGCGGGCGCGATGGGGGGACGGTTCATGCTTCCTCCCGGCGCAGCACGACGCGGCCTTCTTCCACGGTGACGCGGACGCGGTCAGTGATGCCCAACTGCGCCAGGTACTCCTTGGGCACTTGCAGGCGTCCTGTGCTGTCCACGATGGCAAGCTGGAGAAGCTGGGCCTCGAGTTGGTCGCGGCGCTGGAAGGCGCGCTGGCGGACGGTTTCCGTGCTGGTCTTGCCGTCAGAGATGGCGACGACGCGGTCCACGTGCTGGGCGATATCAGGGTCATGGGTGACGATGACGATGGTGGCGCCGCGCTCAGCGTTGATGCGGCGGAGCAGGGCGTAGATCTCCAGGCCGGTGGCGGTGTCCAGCTCGCCGGTAGGCTCATCGGCAAGCAAAAGGGGAGGGACGTTGGCGAGGGCGACGGCGATGGCGACGCGCTGCTGCTCGCCGCCGGAGAGGCGGTCCACGGTGATGTCTAGGCGATGGCCGAGGCCGACGAAATCGAGAAGCTCGGCGGCGCGCTGGGTGCGGGGCTGCTTGGCCAGCCCCGTCAGGAGCATGGGGACCTCTGCGTTCTGTCGCGCGGTGAGGTAGGGGATAAGGTTGCGGCTCACCTGCTGCCAGACGAAGCCGATGCCGCGGCGGCGGTAATCCACGAGGTCGCCGGGGGACATTTTGAGGAGGTTGCGCCCGCCGACGGTAACGCTGCCCGCGGAGGGGAGGTCGTAGCCGGCGAGGGTGTGGAGCAAGGTGCTCTTGCCACTGCCGCTGGGGCCGACGATGGCCATCATCTCGCCCTGGACGACGCGGAGATCGAGACCGCGCAGGGCCACCACCTCAAGGTCAGCGACCTTGTGTATCTTGAAGAGGTCCTGGCAGACGATGTAGTGCTCAGGGAGAGAGGTCATGCGTCTCCAAAGCGTATGGCGCGCTGGATGCCGAGACGGGCGAAGAAGACGACGAGGCCCACTGTGGAGGCAAGGAAGATGCCTGCGATGGCGCCATAGCTGGCAAGTATAGCAGGCCAGTTGACGCGGGTGACGTAGGGTGGGAGGACGCGCGCGCCCTCTTCCGTGAGGCCAAGGAAGGGCAGGAGGAGCGCGGTGAGCTGGTAGCCGATGAGCGCGCCCAGGCCAAGGCCGAGGACGATGATGACGGCCTGTTCCGTGAGCACCATGCCCGCAAGCCCCGGACGGGAGATGCCCATGCTGCGCAGGAGGGCGAACTCCACGCGGCGCTGCTGGGCGCGGATGACGGAGTAGAGGGAGAAGCCAAGGAGCGTGACTGCGACGACGGCGAGGAAGGCCATGAGGAGAACGCCGTGCCAGCCCGCGGCGATAAGGGGATCGGCGCGGTAGGTTTCGCGGAGGGCGTCACGGTCAACGATGCGCCCGCCGGGGACGGCGGCGAGCGCGGTGCGGGCAGCGGCGCGCGAGGCGCCTGGCTCCACGGCGAACCAGAGCTCATTGGCCTGCCAGTCAATGACGGTCTCCGGCTCATTGATGCGCTGGAGGAAGGCAGGCAAGCCGACGACGAGGAAACCATCGTCCTCATAGGGGTCAAGCGTGGGGAAGTAGTCCACAATGGCGGCGATGCGGATGGAGAGGTTGTGGCCGCCAACGGAGACGGAGAGCTGATCTCCGGGGGAGAGTTGCTGGCGCTGGGCGGCGGTGCGGCTGACGAGCGCGGGCGCAAGGGGAAGGTCTGGGCCGCCGGCGTCCGCGCCGAGGAGGAAGCCGCGCGGAGCGGCAAGAGGCCCCGCGCCCCAGACGAAGAGGCCGGAGGCGGCGCTGCCAGGGCGGACGATGGAGGTGCTGACATCGAAGCTATCGCCGGAGGCGGCACGGACATCGCGGACAACGCGGAGGCCAGGACCGGCGGCCTGCTGGGGCTGGAAGGAGAGGACGGGCGCGATGCCGCCGCGGGCAATCGCCTCCACGCGGTCGAGGGAGTATGCGCCGGGGAACATGGAGTCGCCCTGGATCTGGACGACGGTGAGGGAGACGAGGCGAAGGGGGTGTTGGGGGACGAAGGGGGGGAGTCGCACGCCGCGCGGTATCTGCGAGAGGGATGCCTCAAGGGATTGCCAGCCCGCCTGGCGCATAACGCCAAGGACGACGTCCACGTAGCGGCCGTTGGCATCGGCAAGGCGGGCGCTGAGTTGCAGATCGCGGCGCTGGGTGGCGGGCTGCACCCAGACGCGCAGGGATGCGGCGTCCGGGGGAAGGAGGAGGCCAAGGGCAGGGGCAGCGCCGGGGGCAGCAGCGCCGGGATCGAGGCCGGCGACAAGGCGATTGAGCGGCTGCGCGGCGAAATCATCGCGGCTCCAGGCGACGGTGCCGAAGCTCTGGGGGTCAACGGCGAGCAGGGAGTAGGTGGAGGAGTCAGTGAGCACCTGGCTGCGGAAGGCGCGGCTGCGGAAGACGGGGGTGCGCTGGGCGCCGGGGACGGCCACGGCAGCGCCGAAGGCTATGGACGGGCCGCCGCGGGAGAGGGAGATCTGCTGGAGGGCAAGGTCGCCGCCGGAGACGTAGCGGGCGCGGTCGAGGTAGCTGCGGTCGACAGTGGCGCCGAAGTTGGCGGCAAACATGGCGACGGATGCGGCGAGCATGAGCAGCAGGAGGGGCCGGGTGTAGGGGACGGGGTTGCGCCCCATGTGCCACAACGCCATGACAAGCCAGGCACGGGTGAAGCCGGAGGCGATGCGCGCGAGGAGGCGGAGGAGGAGGGGGAAGAGGCGGAGGACGAGGAGGGCGATGGCGGCCATGAAGAGCGCGGGGGCGGCGAGCAGCGCCTGGTCCACGCCGCGGCCGCCGAAGAGCGTTTCATTGACCACGCTGCCGCGCTGGGTAAGCTCCCAGTAGAGGAAGAGGGCGACGATGGTGACGAGGACGTCAATATAGTAGCGGGTGAGGAAGGATTGGCCGGCGGGGCGTCCCACGCCGAGACGATGCCGCAGGGGGTTGAGACGCGCTGCGCCGATGGTGGGCAGGAGCATGGCGGCGAAGGCGAGGACGGCGCCGCCCAGGGCGTAGCCGTAGGCCGCCGTGCTCATCTTGACGGGAAGCATCGCGCCGTCCGTGAGGCCGGAGAAGGCGGGGGTCAGTCCCAAAAGGGAGGCGCCGAGCAAGGCGAGGGGAGGGCCGGCGAAGAAGGCGACGGTGGAGATCGCCAGGGCCTCCCAGAGGTATAACGTCAGCACCTGAAACGCGCCCGCGCCGCGCGATCGAAGGAGGGCGACCTCGCCGCTGTGGCGCTCCACGACGACGCCGGCGACCATGACGAGGTAGTAGCCGACGATGCCGAGGATCATGAGGACCATGATGAGCAGGGGGATGCGTCCAAAGAGCTCCTTCTGCTGGAACTTCTGGAGCACCTCGGAGAGGTCGGAAGTGCCGAAGTAATTATTGAGGTCGCTGCGGAGCTGACGCTGGAGGTCGTCCACGGAGTACTGGGCGAGGTAGGCGCTGTCTACGTCAATTTTTGCGGGGTTGACGAAGAGCGTCCAGGTGAAATCAGAGAGCATCTTGGGGAAGAGATGGGCCACGCCGAGGAAGTAGGTGTCCTGGGAGACGAAGACGGGGGCGAAGTTCTCCCCGTGGCTCAGGGAGACGCGGCGCTGGAGGTTGCCCTTCCAGTATCGCGCCGCGGGATCATTGGGACGGGCGATGGCGGCGACGCGGACGACGGCGTGGGTGAGCATCTCATCGCGGAAGGAGACGATGAGAAGGCGGTCGCCGACGGCGAGGTTGTGGACGCGGGCGGTTTCCTCCAGGACGGTGGCCTGGACTTCCGGGGTGGAGAGGGGACGGCCCTGGGGATCAAGGGCGACGGTGAGGGGCTGGGGCGTCGCGCCGGAGACGATGGTGGTCTCGCGGGCAAAATCGGCGCTGGCGGCAAAGAACATGCGGCGGCGAGGGTCGGCGCGGACGGCGGGGGCGCCGGCGATGACGGCGGGCGATGTGTCCACCGCCTCCTGCCCGCGGGCCACCTGGTTGACGTAGAAGGTCTCGCCGCGAATATCGCGGGAAGCGTTGTCCACGAACCAGAGGACACGGCGGAAGACGGAGGTGTCCACCTTGGTCTTGACGGCGGCGTAGGTGTCGGGGTTCGACGGGGAATGCTGGATTTGGAGGTTGATATCCAGGCGGGCAGGATCGTAGGAGGCGAGGGTGCGCTGCAAGCCGAGGCGGCGGACGGCATCGCCATAAACGGCAGTGGAAGACATCAAGGAGGCGGCCAGCACAGCGCCGGCAAGAAGGGGCAGGAGGATGCGCCAGCGGGATCGGGCGCGGCGGAAGGCGAGCCTCCAGAGGGTGAAGAAGCCTTGAAACATTAGCCTTCACCCCGGCGCAGCACGCGCGAAATGGGGATTCTTATGAATGTAAGGACGGCGGCGGCGACGACGGCGCTGAGAGCGGCAAGGGAAGCGAGAAGGACAACGCGCACGCCGGTCCAGTCGGCCTGGGGCAAGAATGGGGGCAGCACTTCGCGGCCGGCCTCCGTGTGCTTGAGGAAGGTGATCATCATGCCGTGGGTGCGCAGGCCGATCCACGCTCCGAGCAGAGCTGCGCCGAGGACGATGGCGGCATGGGTGAGCACCTGCGCCTGGAGCATGTGTCGCGGGGCCATGCCCAGGGCGCGGAGGACGGCGAACTGCTGGGGGGCGCGGTAGGAGGCGACGTAGAAGTAGCCGACGTAGCCGCCGATGGCGACGACGATGAGGACAAGCAAGGTGGCGAAGAGGACGGCGCGGCTGCCGCCGCCCACCAGGGGGTCCTGGGCCTCCAGCTTGAGCTGGGCGTCATCGCGCACCAGCAGGTTGGGGCCGAGGCCGGCGGCGACGGCGCTGCGAATGAAGAGATCGCGGGCGCCGGGACGGACGGAGATCCACGCCTCATTGGGGGTGACGGGGTTTTGCCCGCGGAAGAGGTTGGCGTAGTGCAAAAGCGTGTCCACATTGCCCAAGAGGAAGGGCCGTTTGGGGTCCAGCGTAGGAAAGTAGGCGAGCGAGCCGGCGATCTTCACGGGAACGCCGACGCCGCCGACGGTGATGGTGACGACGTCAGTGACGCGGCGGCCGGTGGCGGCGAGGTAACGCTCTCCGGCAAGGATGGGGAGAGGATCGGGGTCGGCGCTGGGGAAGATGCCGCGGATGCCGGTGCCTGCGGCGGCCTGCCAGGAGAGCTGCAAGGACGGCTGGTCCGTGCGGCGGATGAAGGGAGCGGCCTCCAGCTTTTCCCTGAAGGTGGCGTTGGTGGCGAGGACGCGCCACCCCAGCGGCTGGGTGAAGGCATCCAGCAGTTCGCCCGCGGGCGCGGCGGCGGTGAAGGCGCGCAGCTCGTGGAAATTGACCTGGCCGCTGCTGGTGAAGCCGGAGAGGGGGGAGTCCTGGGAGAAGGGCGTATCGGGGAAATCGTTCTCCCAAACGTAGAGCGATTCGACGGCGTACTTGCCCTCAGCGAGCGGGGGGAACGCGGCGCGGAGGAAGCGCCAGTCTTCGAAGCCGAGGCGGCCCAGGGTGTGGCGGGAGCTGCGGCCCTGCTCATCGCGCAGGCGCACCCAGAGGGAGGCGTTGGGCATCTCCCGTGAGGGGCGCACCCAGATGCCGACGCCGGTGGCGCCTTCGGGAAGGTCGCGGCCGCGGGCGAGGGCGCGGCCCTGGCCGAGCTGGGCAAGGAGGTTGAACAGCGGCTGATCGGAGAAATCGTCGCGGTAGAAGGCGACGCGGTTGATGCGGATGGGGTCTACGGCGAGCAGATCAAAGCCGCTGGCCGCGGTGAAGCCCCCGCTCTCTTCGGGCCGGTAGGCGGCGGCGGCGCGCTCGGCGCCGGGAATCTTCTCCAGCGCATCGGCAAGAGCGCCAGGATCGCCGCTCTGAGTGCGGGGAAGGCCGGCGAGACGGGCATCGGCGCCGGCGAAGTAGGCGGCGCGGTCCTGAAAGCCACGCTGCACGGTGAGGTTGTAGCTGGCGGCAAACATGGCCATGCCGGCAACGAGGGTAAGGAGGACCACGGGACGGAGGTACTGCGCGGGGCTGCGGGCGAGGTCCCAGAGGGCCATTGAGAGCCAGGCCCACGGCCCGCGGGCGGCAAGCCAGGCGAGGGCCATGATGAGCCAGGGGAGGGCGCGGGCGGCGAGCAGGGCGGCGGAGACCATGAACAGCACCGGCGCGGCGATGAGCACGTAGTCCACGGAGTTCTCGCCGAAGAGGCGCTGTGTGACGAGGGAGCCGCGCTTGGTCATCTCCCAGTAGAGCAGGCCGGAGAGGGCAAAGAAGAAGATATCGAGGAAGTAGCGGTGGAAGAAGAGGAGGCGCGCGGGGCGGGAGGCGGCAGCGCGAGCGTGGAGGACGTTGAAGCCGGCGCCGCGCATGGCGGGGATGGCGAGGGCGAGGAAGCTGAGGACGGCGGCGGCGAGGGCGGCCCAGGCAACGGCAGGGGAAATGTCCACAGGGAGCAGGGCGCCGCCGGAGACATCGTGAAAGGGCGGGGTCTTGCCGAGGAGGGGGATGACGGCGCGGGCGAGCAGGGGGCCGAGGAGGAGCGCGGCGAGGGACATGAAGAGGGCTTCCCACAGATAGACGGCCATGACCTGGGCGGCGTTGGCCCCCCGCGAGCGCAGGAGGGCGATCTCGCCCAAGTGCCGCTCCACGACGACGTTGGCGACGATGATGAGGTAGAAGAGAACGAGGGCGGTGACGAGAGCGGCGATGACGAGGATGGGGATGCGTGTGAAGAACAGCTTGTTCTGGTAGCTGTCCAGGGACTTGCCCAGGCCGGTGAGGACGGTGGCGCCGGGGACTTGCAACGGCAGGCCGCGCTCGAGGGTGGTGACGCCGGCGCGGACGGAGACGGCGTCACGCGCGGAGATGCGGGAGGTGTCTACGGCGTAGAACCACCAGTAGTCCACCAGCATGCCTCGGAACGTGGCGGCGGTGTCCACGAGAAAGCCCTGGTGAGACATGAGCAAAGGAAGGACGGGGATCTCCCCGTCAGGGACGGTGAAGGACTGGGGATTGAACGGGTCAAGGGTGAAGGACCAGTAGGCGGAGGAGGGGTCGCCGGCGTCCACGATAGCGGTGACGCGGGCGCGGAGGGTGCGGGTGCGGTCGCCGGCGACGGGGTAGACGGTGAGGCTATCGCCAACGGCGATGCGGTAGAGGCGGGCGACGCGCTGGCCGATGGCGACTTCGACGATGCCGCCCGCGCCGCCGGTGGAGCGAGGGAAGGCCCCTTGCACCAGGCGGGTGTGCTCCTCATAGCCGGAGAAGCTTTCCAGGTTCGCCTTGATTTCGCCGGGGGCGAAGACCTGGGCGCCGGGGAGATCGAGGTCCAGCGCGGGGGTGCGAATGTGGGAGGCGTCCAGGGTGACGAGGCGGCGGATGTGATCGCCGGCGGCATCGGCGACGAGGCGGCTGGCCTGGGCGTGGCGGGACTCGTCAAGGGGGCGCGAGGGCAGGATGACGGTGACATCGGGAACGCCCTGGCTTTCATAGCGGAGGGCGTAGCGCAGGCCAAGCTCGGCGGTGGCGCCGAGGTAGAGCGGCGTGGCGGCGAGGAGGGTGACGGCAAGCAGGATGCCGGCGAAGAGCACAAGGAGAAAACGCCAGTTGGCGCAGACGCGCCGCCCGATGAAGACGAGGGGAGCTGTGATGGACTGCATAGGTGTCGCTGCGGGAAGGCGCCTCGGTAGGTGGCGGGAGTGTATCTCACGCTCAGGGCAGGGTCAACGAAAACGGGCGGCGCTGACAAGGTATACGCGCGCCGGGCCGCTTTGGGTGTGGCGCGGACGAGGGCGTTCGGGGAGAATGGAAGGTGCAGGGTCGGCGAATCATTGCAGCGCCGCGCCGCGCCGCGCCGGTTGCGCAGCAAAGCGAAGGGCGAAGGGCAAGGCGAATGACAATCGTAGAGAAGCCGCAAGAACAAGAGCAAAAGATGGACGACCTGCTGATTATCGGCGCGGGGCCGACGGGGCTGTTCGCGGCGTTCTGCGCGGGCATGCGGGAGATGCGCGTGCGGGTGGTGGAGCGCCTGCCGGAGCCGGGAGGGCAGCTGGCGGTGCTGTACCCGGAGAAGTATATCTACGATGCGCCGGGGTACGCCAAAATCCTGGCGCGGGAGCTGGCGAGCCAGTTGTACCAGCAATCGCATACGTTCGGCACGCCGGTGTATTGCTTTGAGGAGCAGGCGAAAACGCTGTCTTGGGACGGGGATGCGTTTGCGCTGGGGACGGACAAGGGCACGCACTACGCCAGGGCGGTGCTGGTGACGGCGGGGATCGGCTCGTTCGTCCCCAACAAGGTGGCGGTGCGCGGCGCGGAAGAGGGGAAGCCGGGCATCTATTACTTCGTGAAGAGCCTGGACGTGTTCGTGGGGAAGCGGGTGCTGGTGGTGGGGGGCGGCGATTCGGCGGCGGACTGGGCGCTGGCGATCCACGACATCGCGAAGTCGGTGACGGTGGTGCATCGCACGGACCGCTTCCGCGCCCATGAGGCGAGCGTGCGACGGATGATGGAGACGGTGGACGTGCGGACGTTCCACGAGTTGAAGGCGGTGCACGGCGAGGCACGGGTGGAAGGAGCGACGATCTTCGATAACCGCACGGGCACGGAAAATACGATTCCGGTGGACGCGGTGGTCTTCGCGCTAGGGTTCAAGGCGGACCTAGGGGACCTGCGGCAGTGGCGGATGGAGATGGATGAGCCGAACCGCCACATCAAGGTGGACCCGACGATGGCGACGAGTCGCGCGGGGGTGTTCGCCGCGGGGGATATCACCGAGGTGGCATATTTGCAACAGCAAGAGTTGCCGGAGGACCAGCGGCAGTATGACGGCACGCACCTTTCCATCCCATCGCCGAAGTACGTGGAGCGCAAGGAGCGGTGGGGGCTGATCGTGACGGGGTATGCGCAGGCGGCGGTGGCGGTGAACTTCGCGAAGCGGCACATCACGCCGACGGCGTCGCTTTCGCCGGGGCATTCGAGCGCGATGCGGTAAGGGCTCAGGCGCGCCCCATCTCCTTCGCCAGGGCATCGCGGAAGCTGGGGTGGGCGATGGCGGTGAGGGCGCCGGCGCGCTGGGCCAGGGTTTTGCCGCGCAACGAGGCGATGCCGTATTCCGTGACGACGTAGTCGGAGCAGGTGCGGGGGGTGGAGACGGCGGCGGCGGGGGAAAGCTTTCCCACGATGCGCGAGAGTTTCCCCTTGGCTGCGGTGGCGGGCATGGCGAAGATGGAGATGCCGCCGCGGGCGGCCAGCGCGCCTTCGACGAAATCGAGCTGGCCGCCGATGCCGCTGATCTGACGGCCGTTGACCGTCTCCGAGTTCACCTGGCCGGTGAGGTCTATCTCCACGGCGGAGTTGATGGAGACGAAACACTCGATCTCGCGGATGATGTCGGGGTCGTGGATGTAGGCGGAGGAGTCCATGTGCAGCATGGGATTCTGATGCGCCCAGCGGTAGAGGTCGGGGCCGCCCATGCATTCGCCGGCGACGATCTTGCCGCGATCAATGGTCTTGCGGGCGCCGGTGATGACGCCGCGTTCGGCCAGCGCCACGATGCCGTCGCTGATCATGCCGGAGTGGACGCCGAGGTCGCGCTTGTCCTTGAGGAGGAAGAGGAGCGCTTCGGGGATGGCGCCGAGGCCGATCTGGATGGTGGCGCCGTCGGGAATCAGCGAGGCGGCGTGGGCGGCGATGGCCTGCTCCGTCGCGCCGATTTCCGCGCCGGGGCGGTGCTGGATCAGGGGGTAGTCGGCATCCACAAGATAGTCGATCTCGTCGACGTGAAGGAGACAATTGCCCAAGGTGCGCGGCGCCTGGGGGTTGACCTCGGCGATGACGAGGGGGGCGTTGCGCGCGGGGTCCACGATGGCGTGCACGGTGGCGCCGAGGCTGACGTAGCCGCGGTCGTCGGGGGGAGTGACCTGGATGAGGGCGACGTCCACGGCAAGGGGGCCGCCGGGGGCGAAGGTGCGCGGGATGTGGGACATGCGCATCGGCAGGTACTGGGCGAGGCCGCTGTCTATCTGCTTCTGGATGTGTCCGGTGACATGCCAGGAGGTCAGGCGGATATTCTCTCCCAGACGCTGCCAGAGGGGGCTATCGGCGAAGATGATGCCGGCGTAGAGGTCGAGCGCCTGGAAGCGGCCGGCCTCTTCGGCGATGGCGGCAAGGAGGGTCTGGGGCATGCCGCAGGCGGGGGTGAAGATGCCGCGCGCCGTGGGGGGGATGGCGCGGACGGCCTGGCGGGCGGAGAGGCGTGTGGGGGAGAAAGAGCGGCGCATGGGGGATTAGGATAGGGGGTTAGGAGGAAGAGGCGCAAGCTGGTTGTGCTTTCGACTGCCTTGGTGCAGCGATAACGTCAGTAGGTAGTGGAGCCGCGCGGGGCGGTCAGGGAAGAAGCAAGGCTGCCACGCCGCCGCGCCGTATCGCCGGCGCGGCGCGCGTCACTCCCCCAGCGTCACGTTGTCTATCAGCCGCGCCTTGCCGATGCGCACCGCCAGCGAAAGCAGCGCCGCGCGCGTCAGAGGGCCTTCCAGCTCCGCCAGCGTCTCGCTGTCCGCAAGCGAGATGTAGTCAACGGTGACGAGCGGCTCAGCGGCGATCGTCTGCCGCACCACCTCACGCAGCGCATCGGCGGAGCGCTCACCGCCGGCGTACCCCGCCTCGGCAAGGCGCAGGCCGCGGGAGAGGCACCGCGCGGCGATGCGTTCGGGAGGCGTCAGGTACACGTTGCGGCTGCTCATGGCCAGTCCGTCAGGCTCGCGCACCGTGGGCACAACAATGATTGCCGTGGGCACATCCAGGTCACGCGCCATGCGCTGGATGACACGCACCTGCTGGGCGTCTTTGGCCCCGAAGTAGGCCCGCTGGGCCTGCGCGATGTTGAATAGCTTGGCGACCACCGTAGCCACGCCGCGAAAGTGGCCCGGACGGCGCTGGCCCTCCAGCGGCTGGCTCACGCTGCCGGTATCAATCATGGATTCCTGCCCCGGCGGGTACATCTCCGCCGGGCTGGGGTTGAACACCAGGTCAACCCCAGCCTTGCGCAGCAGGGCAAGGTCACGGTCGAGGTCGCGGGGGTACGCGGCGAGGTCTTCCGCAGGGCCGAACTGCGTGGGGTTGACGAAGATGGAGACGGCGACGTGATCGTTCTCCTCCTTGGCGCGGCGCACCAGCGTGAGGTGGCCCTCATGCAAATAGCCCATCGTGGGCACCAAGCCGAGCGAGCCTGCCAGCGCGGCGTGGGCGCGGCGAAAGTCGGGAATCGTATGCAGCGTCTGCATCTACGGCGCGGAGCACTTGCGGACGTCTTGGCGCAGCGACTCCGCCTCGGGCTCCGGCGGCAGAGAAGCGGGCCGGTCCATGCCGTAGCTTTCCTTTGCCGATGGGAACACGCCGGAACGCACCTCCGCGGCATAGCGCGTCACAGCTGCAGTGACGGTCTCGGCAAGGTTGGCGTAGCGTTTGGCGTGCCTGGGGGCGAAGTCAGGGTTCAGCCCCAGCATATCGTGCAGCACCTGCACCTGGCCGTCGCAGAACGGACCCGCGCCGATCCCGATGGTGGGCGCCTCCATCTTCTCGGTGATGACCTTCGCCAGCACTGCGGGGATGGACTCCAGCACGATGGCGAAGGCGCCCGCATCGGCGAGGGCGCGGGCATCGTTGATGAGCTGCACCGCGGCGCGGGGCGTCTTGCCCTGCACGCGATAGCCGGAGAGCTGGTTGACCGACTGCGGCGTCAGTCCGATGTGCCCCATGACGGGGATGCCCGATTCCACCAGCGCCCGCACTGTAGCCGCGGACCGCTCGCCGCCCTCCAGCTTCACTGCCTGGCAGCCGCCTTCCTGGAGCAGCCGTCCGGCATTGACCAGGGCCGTCTCCACGCTGACCTGGTAGGACATGAACGGCAGGTCGCCGACCACGAGCGCATGCTGGCTGCCGCGCACCACGGCCTTGATGTGGTGCAGCATGTCCTCCATGGTCACCGGCACGGTGGAGTCATAGCCCAGCACCACCATGCCCAGGCTATCGCCCACCAGGATCAGCGGCACGCCTGCCTGGTCAACGAGCCTGGCGGTGGGGTAATCGTACGCCGTCAGCATGACGATCTTCTCGCCTGCCTGCTTCATCTGCTTGACGCGATCAATGGTGATGCGCATGGCGTTCCCTCCCAGCGTTTGTTATCTGACTGAAGCGGCGACGGCATGTCGCGGCCCGGTATGCGTGATGGCGTTCTTGGCGTTGACGTACACCAGCTTGGGCTTCAGGTGCGCCGCTTCCTGCTCGCTCACCGTGGCGTAACTGACGATGATGACGATGTCTCCGGTGTGCACTAGCCGCGCCGCAGCGCCGTTCATGCAAATGACGCCGGAGCCGCGCTGGCCCTCGATGACATAGGTAACAAGTCGCGCCCCGTTGGTGGCGTCCAGCACGTGCACCTGCTCATAGGGCAGCAGGTCGGCGGCTTCCATGAGCGCGGCGTCAATGGTGATGCTGCCCTCATAGTCCACGTTGGCTTCCGTGACGGTGGCGCGGTGTATCTTGCCCTTGAGCATCGTCCTCATGCTATCGCCTCCACATGCTGCGGCGCGTCCGCCGGTGTTGCTTGCAGCAGCCGCTGGATCGCGGCGGCAGCGTCCGAGTCGAGCGATCGGTTCGCCAAGGCAAGGGGCACGGTGCGTTCCCCCAGCGCGCGGTACACCGGCAGCAGCTCGGGGGCGTGCCGGCGTAATGCCGCGAGATGACGTTGGATGGTGCCGGCGTCCCCGCGGGCGATGGGGCCGGTGAGCGCTGCCGGCGTGCCTGCGGCGGCGATGCCCCGCACCGTGCCTTCCAGCAGCGGAAGCAGCGCGGCGCGGGCCTGCTCGCGGGAGAGGCCCAGACGCTCCCAGAGGGAGGTTGCCGCGTCCGCGAGGGTGACGACGTAGTTGGAGACGAGCGTGGCGCTCAGGTGGTACAGCGCCTTGTCCTGAGGACGCAGGGCCACCCACGGGCATCCCATCGCTTGGGCAAGCTGCGCCAAGGTGTCCCGCAACTGGCCTTCCGCCTCGATCCCGATGGTGACGCCTGCCAGCGGCGCATCCAGGCCGGGCTGCCCTGCTGCAAAGGTCTGCATGGGGTGGAACCCGCCGGCCTGGCCGCCTGCACGGCGCACCGCATCAAGCACCGAGGCATCGAGCGCGCCGCTACAGTGGACGACGGCATGGCGGCTGCTCCACCGCACGCTGGCGGCCACGGATTCGATAGCATCATCAGGCGTGGTGATAAAGATAAGGCTTGCGAGATCGGCGGCCTGCTGCGGCGTGGCACACACCTGCGGGTGCGGCTGCACGGCGCGGGCGAGGCGCTCCGTGGAGGCGCGGCTGCGGCCGGCGACGGCGGCGAGGGGATAGCCGCAGCGCACAAGCACGCTGGCCAGCACCGTGCCCAGCGTGCCCGCGCCGATGATGCCGGCGCGAGGCAGGTCCACCGCTTGCTTCTCCTGGCGTGCTCTAGGCATGGGCCAGCTCCCCTACAGAGGGCGCGCCGGGGATGCCTGTGGCCTGCTGCACGCCGCGCACGATAGCCCGCGCCACAACCTGCGCAGCAAGCGCGCCCAGCGCGGTGACGTCCGGCTGGCGTCCGCGACGCGCAGGATCGCGGCCGGTGGCAAGCGCAAAGACAATATCGCCATCGCCCATGGTGTGGGCGGGACGAATCGCCAGGGCCAGGCCGTCCTGCGCCATCTGGGCAAGTTTATTGGCCTGCTCCTTATTGAGCGCGGCGCTGGTGGCGACGACGCCGATGGTGGTGTTCTGCCCCGCGGCGGCAGGGCGGGCGCGACCCTGTTGCAGCGCTTCCAGCGTGGTGCGTGCCGTGCCGCCGCGCGTGGCGCGGGGGATAGCAATCGCCGCGCCGTTCTGCGGATCCACAATATCGCCGTAGGCGTTGACCGCCATGATGGCGCCGACGATTGCGCCGTTGCCCAAACGCGCGCTGGCAGTGCCCACGCCGCCCTTGACGATGGCTCTGGGGCCCAGGCCCTTGGCGACTGTCGCGCCTGCGCCTGCGCCCACCGAGCCTTGCTGGACGCGGCCATCGCCGGCGTGGCGGCAGGCGAGATAGCCCTGCTCGGCGCCGGGGCGCACGCGTCCGCAGCCAACGCCAAGATCGAAGAGGACGGCGGCGCCGACGATGGGGATGCGCCAGCGCCGCACGGGAAAGCCCTTGCCGCGCTCGTCCAGATACCGCATCACGCCGCTTGCCGTATCCAGGCCGAAGGCGCTGCCGCCGGAGAGGACGATGGCATGGGCATGCTGCACCAGGTTGCCTGGGCGCATGAGGTCGGTCTCGCGGCTGCCGGGGGCGGAGCCGCGCACATCCACGCCGCACACTGCGCCGTCTTCGCAGAGAATCACCGTGCAGCCCGTGGCGGCGCGGGCATCCGTCCAGTGCCCCACGGCAATGCCGGGCACGTCGGTGATCGCGTCCTTGAGCTTCACCACAGCATTCGCCAAAGAAAAGCCCCTCTCGCCAACGGCAAGAGGGGCTAGATGCCTGCCTCTACTCTCGCCGTCTCGGTCGCATGCGATCCAAGCGGACTCTCAACTGCTCTCAACGGTCTGCTCGCCGCCCTTCCTAGGGAAGGGTCAGCGGCCTCACGCTGTCACTATATCAAGGCTGTCAAATGGGGCCTGTCACATGGGGGCACCCATCGTACAAGGTAACTATCCCTTGACAAAATATGACATAGTAGGCATCGCGGTTGGTTCGCAATGAGAATGCCCAAGCGGATCGTGCTTCTTGACGACCCAGAGAACCAACCAGAGGAGCCCTTAGCGGAATTCCCTCTTACTTACGACGGCCCTCTTCTTGCTACGCAGAGAGATGCCATTGTGCGGCAGGTGTCTGGTAAGTCTGCTAACAAACATGCAATTCGAAAGGTATTTCATTACCAATTGAAGCGCCTATGGGAAATAACCCCATTCTTGAAGAATGGCGCGGGTGGTGGGCCAAGTTCGCTTCTTCTGGAAGGTGGCCAAGATGCTCCAGTCTATGACATAGCCTCCTTGTCCAAGAAGCATTGTCAATACGGATTCGGCTTTGTTCCACTTGTGACGGAGGACCTTAATCTAATTTGTGGCCTAGAGATTCTTTTCCTTCGCCCTGCCTTACCCGGCAAGGTTATCTGGGGTGGAGATATCGACAACCGCCTAAAGACTCTTTTCGACGCAATGAGCATACCAGTTGCCGGTGAGCGTTATGTTGACAGAGTCCAAGAAGATGACGAGAAGCCATTCCTCTGCTTACTGGAGGACGATAAACTCATTACTAAGGTT
>SHYB01000045.1 GCA_009693015.1 Dehalococcoidia bacterium | reverse complement strand
AGAGAGGCAAGGGCCTTGGCTCGCAAATCATCCATCTGCTGTTGCATGAGGAAACATCGCTCCAGGAGACACCAGAACGCCTGAAAGCATACTGAAGTGCGCCGAGAGACGTCAAATGCCGCGGGGCGCCGCCCGCGAACGCCCGCATCAGGATACAATAGCGACGCCCTAATACGACAGCGGGCGGCGGTGATCGCAGATAGGAGCGCCATGGTGCAGTGTCCTCGATGCAGCCATACGCAGGATGACGCGGCGATCTACTGCGCCTCCTGCGGCGTGTTCCTCGGCAAAGGCAGCGGCGGCGCGCCGGTGGTCAAGCCAGAGCAAGGGGAGACGGCCACCGCCTACGCCGGCTTCTGGAAACGCGCGGGGGCCTGGATCATTGATACCATCCCCATCGTCATAGTCAACTTCATCATCACGGGCGTTGTGTTCGGATTCGATAGAAACACGGGCGATGGCAACAACCAGTTCCAATTCGAGCGCACCGCGGAAATGGGAGCGGAAATGCTCCTCTCCGTGGGTATCAACTGGGCGTACTTCGCGCTCATGGAGAGCTCACCCAAGCAGGCAACCCTGGGCAAGATGGCGCTGGGGATTATCGTCACCGATACCCAGGGGCAGCGCATCTCTTTCGCACGGGCCACGGGCCGGTACTTCGCCGAGTTCCTCTCCTGGTTCACGGTGCTCGTAGGATTCTTCATGGCAGGCTGGACGCCGAAGAAGCAGGGCCTGCACGATATCATCGCCGGGACGCTGGTGGTGAACCAGCCAAAGACGGCGCAGCCCCAGCAGCCGCTTTCCGGCGGAGGACGCTAGAGACACGATGGCGAGCCACGTTGCGGACGCAGCGCTCCCATTGATCTGCCCGCGCTGCACCCTCCCGCTGCGGGATGACGGCACCACGCTGTGCCCGGAATGCGGCCTGCCCATCGGCCGCACCCGCAACGGCCCCGTGCTGCGCTCCCCGCTGGGCTGGGTGCTGACCTCCTACGCCGGGGTGGGGCAGCGCCTCGGCGCGCTGGCGATTGACCTGTTTCTCCTCGACTTCGTCACCGGCCTGGTGCAACGCTACTGGCTGGGGGTGCGCGGGTTCTCCAGCGCGAAGCTGGATATGTACATTGACCCGCAGCGATTGCTCATTCTGCTCACCCTCAGCTTCGTCTATTTTGTCGCGCTGGAAGCCTCCCCCAAACAGGGCACGCTGGGCAAGATGACTTTTGGGATCATCGTCATGGACGAGACAAACAACCGCATCAGCCCGCAGCGCGCGGCGTTGCGCTACGCGGGACGGCTTCTTGCGCTTGCAATCTTCCCCGCCAGCGTGTGGATGCTGACCACGCGGGTGCGGCGACAGTCGCTACACGATGCGCTGACACGGACCCAGGTGGTGAACCGCCGCTACCTGCCCCAGGCGCCGCCGGAACATCCGGCCCCGAAACGCGGCGCCTAGCCGGGCGAAGGCCGCCACTGCGGCAGCGTCAGGCCGTCCGGGTGATCCTCAAAGAACATCTGCACCGCCATGCCCACACGGATGCCGTCGTTGGGACAGTCCAGAATGTTGCCCACCATGCGCACGCCGCCCGCGTCCGGGATCTCTATGAGCGCGACGTTGTACGGCACCTGCTCCTTGTACAACTGGTTGGTGGGATGCGTGATCACCGTGTAGCTGAAGACCCTGCCTGCGCCGCTCACCGGCTGCCACGTGTACTCGAACGAGCGGCACTTGTAGCACACGGGGTTCGGCGGATGGCGGAACGTGCCGCAGGCGGCGCAGCGCTGCACGGTGAACTTGTGCTCCTTCACCAATGCCCACCACTCGCGGGTATTCCAGTCGGCGGTGTCCGGGCGGGGCGTGCTGTGCAGATAGGGCATGCCGTTATCTCCGCAGGATCATGTCGCTGCACGGCGAGACGCCCGGGCCGCCGGCGATGAGGCAGGTCTCGGCGTCCGGCTGCTGGCAGGTGGACGTGCCGCGCATCTGCCGCACACCTTCGATCACCAGCTCGAAGCCGTGGATATAGGCCTCCGCGAGATTCCCACCGCTGGTGTTGATCGGCAGCTCGCCGCCCATCTCGATGCGGCCCCCCTCCACAAACGCGCCGCCCTCGCCGCGCTTGCAGAAGCCGTGGTCCTCCAGCGACAGCAGCACCATCGCGGTGAAGTTCTCGTAGACCTGCGCCACGTCAATGTCCTTAGGGCCGATGCCCGCGCGGACGTACAGGTCCTTGGCAACCTCGGTGAATGCCGCCGAGGGATACTCCGGCCAGTTGTGTATCCACGCCGCGCCACGGTAAGACGCCCCCTGGGACGCGCCCATGATGTACACCGGGCGTTGCTTCAGCGCCCTGGCCCGCTCCGCCGTGGTGACGATCACGGCGCAGGCGCCATCGTTCTCCTGGCAGCAATCGTAGAGGCGGAACGGGTCGGCGATCATGCGGGACGCCTGGTGGTCCTCCAGCGTGATCGGCCTGCCGTACATCACGGCGCGCGGGTTCTTCTGCGCATGCTTGTAGGACGCAACCGCCACCGCGCCGAGCTGTTTGCTGGTGACGCCGTAGTCGTGCATGTAGCGGCGCGCTTGCAGGGCGTAATCTTGCGGAGGGCTGAGCAGCCCCCAGGGGGCGCGGAACGCCTGCTCCATGCCCACGACGGCGTTGGGCGAGGCCGCACCCTGCCCGAAGCGATGGAATTGCCCCTGGCATAGCGAGCGGTAGGCCACGGCATAGTTGCACACGCCGGTGGCCACCGCGAGCATGGCGTTCATCGCCCCGCCAGGAGCGCCGCCGCCGCCGCCCCCCCAGTGCAGCGATTCGTAGCGCAGGCGTTTCACGCCCAGCGCAGAGGCAAGGTGCGCGGGCATCTGGCGCTCGGTGGCGTATGAGGCAAAGCCGTCAATCTCATCCACCGGCAAGCCGGCGTCGCTCGCGGCGTTGATAATCGCTTCGCAGGTGAGCGCAAACTCGCTCTTGGTCTGCTTGCCCCAGCGCGTGTACTTCGTCTCGCCGATGCCGGCGATGCAGACCTTATCGCGGAACTCCCAGGGCATGGCAACCTCGCAGAAACTGTTGGGAAGCGGGGTACACGATAGCCCCACGTGCCGAAGGTGTCAACGCGCAGGCTTGATCTGTCAGCGCCCCAATTCCGTCCGCCAATGATACTTGACAGGCCTTGTCAAGGGGGGTTATAGTTACATATGAGAACATAAGTTCTATCCACGCAAACCCCGGCGCCTACGGGGAAAACGTCGTCTCCACGGCCGCAGCGCCGTCGATGTACTCCTGGAACGACGACTGCTGGCGGTAGAACAGGTCCACCCGCATCTGGTCGTCACCATAGAGGCGGAAGGGATGCTTCAGCAAGCTGAGCCGGCCCAGCGTATGGTCGGCATCGGCGGCGCCGTGCGCGCGGATGTTCTCGATCATCTCTTTCCACGCGCCGTACGGCCCTTCCAGCTTCCAGTCGTGGCCGAACGCGGCGGCGTCCGCAGGGGAAAGCTCGCGCACCTCCGTGCATTCGTACGTGTCGAACACCACCCCGAAAGAACGGTCGCGCTGCATCTCCGCGTCTGCCTTCACGATAAAGATCGCCCGCGAATCAGCGAAGCCCAGGCGCTTGAAGCGCTCCGTCTCGCCGTTCATGCGCTGCTGCAACGCGGCGAACCACGCCGCCGACGGGAACGCGGCGCGCAACGTTTGCTTGGTAGTCATCGTCGGCCTCCCGCTAGAATGGCGGTTGCTCGGGGATCAGGCTGCGGCCGCGTCGCGGCAGGCCGGCGGCGTCCAGACGGGCGAGGTAGTTCCCGGCAAACTGGGGCCAGAACCGGCGCAGGATGGCATAGCCCTCCCCGGCCTTCTCCGGCGCGCCGCCGAGCAGCACCGCCAGCGGCTCGATCACCTGCGGGTTGAGCAAATGCCCCGCAGCCTGGCCTGCCTCCGCCTGCTCGGCGATACAGTCAAGCCGCAGCACCACGTCTTCCCGGTCTGGCGCGTGCTCCAGATGATACTTCACGCGACGGCATCCCCACGCCACATGGCGGGCAGTGTCTTGCTGCATCTGGCGGAAGAAGCGACGGTCAAACGAAGACACGTGCGCCGACTCGGCAAGGCGCAGAAAGTCAAGAACTACGCCGTTGAACAGCACATCCAGCGCCAGAGTCATGCCCGTGAGGTCTCGCTGCTGAAAGCCCTCGAACCCCTGCGACGCCTCGTTGCACACCTCCAGCACGCCCGCATCGAAGCCGTCCACCTGCTGCCCCATGCCGCCGCCGTTGGACATCACCCGCTTGCGCAGCATGGCGCAATGCAAGTTGTAGTCGAACAGCTCGCAGGCCATGAGGGTTTTCACCTCCATAAACTGGTAGTGCACCCGCCCGATGAACGGACCCATGGCGTCGGAGCAGAACTGCTGCGCCTGGATAAGGTACGTAGCGAACTGATCGAAGGCCCGCTCCATCTGCGGCGAGAGGCACTCCATCTCATCCCATCGCACCGTCAGCCCGGGCCGCCACTGGCGGGCCATCGCCTCTTCCGCCAGCTTGCCCGCGTCATCGGCCCACGCCAGGTACTTGCGGTCGAGCTCCCGCTCCGGGGCTTGTTTGGGGGCGATGCGCTCGCTGAGCTCCGGCGTAATGCCGGGGTGCAGCGTGACGTAGCGCGTGTGGCGCAGTCGCGCGTAGCCGCGATCGCTGGGCTCCGCCGCGCCGCTCACGTTGTTGATGCGATCGAACGTCAGCCCGTCCGGCCCCATCTGCGCGGCGCACCCCCACCGCGACCAGGTATCCCCATTCAGCGGCGTGGTGAACCACTCGTGGAAGGTATGCTCCGCCAGGTTCACCGCCAGCGGGTGCTGCCGCATCTTCTCGCGGATGGATGCCACCGGCGGCAGGGGCAACGGCGTCAGCCGCTTCATGGGCATGATGCGGACGCGCTGCGGCTTTTCCTTGTGAGGTTCTTGCGCAGTCATGATGAGCAGCGTGGCCGCCGCACTAAAACGGCGCCTCGCGCGGCAGCAGGCAGGTGTCCCAGCGAGGGAAGCCCGCGCGCTCACAGCGGCCCAGATATTCCTCCACCACCTTCACCCAAAACTCTCGCGCGTACTGCCAGCCCTGCTCGATATTGTCCATGCTCCCCGCGGCCAGATAGACGAACGGCTCGATGACATTGGGGTTCAGCAGCAGGTCGTAGCCTGCTCCTCCCGCCTCGCTGGCAGCGGCGAGGTAGTGCAGAAGTTCCAGCGCGCGTTCCCGCTCGGCCTTGGGGGCGTGCTCCAGGTAATACTTGATGTGCATGGTGCCGTAGGAGACGTGGCGCGCTTCGTCCTGCAGCACGCGCCGGAAGATCTCTTTATCGCAGGGGTTGCGCCCCAGGAACTCGCCGAAGCGGAAGAAGTCCAGCACCAGCGATTCGCCCAAGAGCTGCGTCTGGTAGTTGTACTGGAGAAACTCGTAGCCGGGACCCTTGCCCTGGAGCAGCTTGAGCGTCTCTTGCGGCACGGCCATGAGGTGCGGCGGCACGGGGTGCATCACGGCATGGGCGAATGGCTCCACACCGGGGCCGCCGCCGTTGGCGAAGAGGCGCTTGCCGAAGACCTCCATGTGGCGGGACTCATCGGCGCATTGCGTAGCGAGAAACAACCGCGCCTCGCTGAAGGCGGGGTCAATGCGCGTCATCCAGTAAGGGATCACGTCCGTGGGGTTGAACTCCACCACGTGGAGGAAGGTGACGAACTGGCACAGCGCCCGCTCCTGGTCGGGAGGCAGCGGCTCCAGCTTATCCCAGGGGATATCCGTGGAGGCATACCATTGGCGGGAGAGGGCTTCTTCCAGCAAACTCTCCAGATTGTCCGACCAGCACTCATACTTCTCGCGCATCTGATACTGGTAGCGGGGCTGCTCCGGCGCGGCGCCGCCGCTGCGATCCACCGTGAGGCCGGGGCCAGTCGCGGGCACCCCGCTCTTGTCAGCCTTATTGACGTCCATGAAGGTGATGCCGCGCCGGCCAGGCGTGACGCTGTTGCCCCACGATCCCCATGCCCCGCCCTGTTCCGTGGATGGGGCGGTCAGCCAGGCGCCGGGCGTGTAATCGCCGTCACGCCAGCGGCGCACCTGCGGAAGCCGTCGCAGGCGCTCGGTGTTTTCCTTGGGGGTTGGAAACGTTATGCCCATAGAACCTCCCCGATCCGCGCCGGGGAACGCGTCCCAGCGCTAGGCCCATCATACCGCTTCCGTCCAGCACATGGGGCTGCATCCGTCCAGTGCCGTGGGCGTTCGGTATGAGCCACCTGCCTACGCTGGAAAAGCGAAGCGCGTCGCCGACTGCGGATAGTCGCTCTCTCGCCACGCCAGCGCCACCACGGGACGCAACACATAGACCACGCTCGACTTGAGCGCTTGCGGCGATACGTCGGGACGGAAGGCGTACTTGGCTTCGTACGCCGCGGCGAACGCTTCCAGCGCCACGCCTTCACGGGACTCGGTGGCGCTGCCTTCGAGGGTGACGACCTCGTCGCCGCTTTCCAGGTGTGCTGACATACGCGGCCTGCTCGCGAGATTGCGTCCCTTGCGCGAGGCCCGGTCGGTTGCAAACCAGAGCGCGTCCTCCAGCCACAGGCCCCACACCCGCATGGCGTGGGGCGCGCCGCTCGCCGATGCCGTGACAACCCAATAGCTCCGCGCGCGGGCAAGGCGCTCCGTGGCCCATGTCCAGGGAAGCGCGCCCTCAATCTACACGGCGATTCCGTAGCTGGAGGGAACACGGGGACGGCTGATCTCCGGAGAGAAGCCGGTCACCGCGGCAGCACCTCATAGCCGGGCTTCTCCGCCACCCTAATCTTGGGGCAGGCCTGGTTTCCCGCATCGCAACGGAAGCAAAACCAGGCGTCCTCCCCCGGCTTGCGCCACAGGACATTGTTGCAATGCGGGCAACGCGGACCCAGTTCGCTGCACTCCCAGTCGCGCATGGACGACTTGGCCGAGAGGGGGCAGCCGCGACCGTGGCATATGATCGACTTTGGGTCCTGCTGGATGCAGTCCACGGGGCAGACGCCGGGGCATGCGCCGCAGTCGTTGCACAGCATGGGATCAATGATGAACGTGCCGCGATACGTGTCGCGGCGGGAGATGGCGATGGTGTCGCACACGTACTCACATGCGCCGCAGCTAATGCACAGACTATCGGCGATAACGAAGCTCACCAGGTGCGCCTTGCTAGATACGGCCTTGGATGCGGAGCAGGTGCCACCGCGACGCTATCTTAGCACGCGCCTCCGATTGCGCTCGCCAGCGGCGACCGCGACGCACCCGCCCAGCACGCGCGGGCGTCTGCGCTACCTAGCGGCGACCGCGAGGCGTCACGAAGCTGCGGGCGCGCGTGGCGGCGGCTTCTCCACCATATCGTAAATCACCCACCCGGACTTGCCCCGGCCGTACTGGATGCGCGCCCGCTGTGGAATGGAGCCGAACATATCGAGCTGCTCTTCCACAACCGTGACCTTGACTGGCTTTTCGATAGTAGCTAGCACAACAGCGCCGTCAATGGCGCTCGCCGGCGTGTCCCATACCCGCACCTGACCGCCCCACTTCTTGAGCAAGCGTGTGGTAATGCGGGCGGGATACGGCTCCACCGTGCGATTCTTGAACATGATTCACCTCCAGCCGTGGTGCGACCTGGGCCGCGGCGCCCCTAGGCCACGATACACTCTATCCTGCGCACCGCCCCAACGGCAGGCGGCAGGCCGTCCCGCTATCCCCGGTAGCGCAACGCCCCTTCCACACGATCGCGGTTGATGCGCCGGTTGAGATGCAGCCCCTCCATGATGAACTCCATCGCCGAAGCCAGGCTGGGGGCGTCTTCGCGCGCCTTCATGTGTCGCAACGCCGCGCGGAACTCAGCCGCCTCGCCAAGCGCAGCGGCGTATGCCGCAGACGGCATAGCCTCGGACGCTTCAATCACCATGCCCTGGTCGAAACGGGCGATGAGCGGCTCAAGCTCAGCAAGGTTGACGTACCGCCCATGCACCGTAAGCACCGCTTTCTTCACCAGCTCTTCCAGGATGCGCCCTTCGCGTCCTTCCTCCATCCCTTCCAACTCGATCTTGCCCGTGGTGGAGGCCACCAGCGCCGCCAAGTCCGTGATGCGCGGCACCGCCAGCGGCTCGCGCAAGCGAAGGGCGCGGCGCACGGCGCTGGCGTTCATCGTCTCGTAATTGGCGATGGTCACACGCACGCTGACCCCCGAGCGCTGATTGACGTCCGGGCTGCGCCGCGCCATCGCCGTGATCTCCGCTACAACCTCTTTCATATACTCCGGCACAAAGACCTCAACGCCGACATCGGCGGCAGGGTGGGCCTCTTGCGCCACAATCGCCATCTCATGCTTAATGTTCTTGGGATAATGCGTGCGTATCACCGACCCGTAGCGGTCCTTGAGCGGCGTGATGATGCGCCCCCGATTGGTGTAGTCCTCCGGGTTGGCGCTGGCCACGATGGCGACGTCCAGCGGCAGGCGGAGGCGATAGCCCTTGATCTGGATATCGCGCTCCTCCAGCAGGTTGAACAGCCCCACCTGGATGCGCTCTGTGAGATCGGGCAGCTCGTTGATGCAGAAGATGCCGCGATTGGTACGGGGAATCAGTCCGTAGTGGATCGTCAGCTCGTCGGAGAGATAGCGGCCCTCGGCCACCTTGATGGGGTCAATCTCGCCGATGAGGTCAGCCATGGTGATGTCCGGCGTGGCCAGCTTTTCGCCGTAGCGGAGGTCGCGCGGCATCCAGGCGATGGGCGTCCTGTCGCCCAGCTTCTCCACCTGCTGGCGCCCGTAGAGCGAGATTGGGTGGTACGGGTTGTCCACCACCTCGCTTCCTTCGACGTACGGAATGTGTTCGTCGAGCAGGCCCACCAGGGCGCGTATGAGGCGCGTCTTGGCCTGGCCGCGCTCTCCCAGCAAGATCACGTCATGCCCCGCCAGGATGGCATGCTCCATCTGCGGGATGACCGTATCCTCATACCCCACAATGCCGGGAAACAGCGGCTCCTCCCGCTGCATGCGCGCGATGAGGTTCTTGCGCAGTTCCTGCTTGACGGTCAGGGGCTTATAGCCTGACCTCGTCAGCTCGCCGAGCGTCTTGGGGTGAGGTTGCGCCATTGCTCCGCTCCTGGGGCCGTTGGCCCGCGTGGGATATCCGTAGGGAAGATAGGGGGCCGGAGGCCCCCATTACAATCGTTCCCCTAAGGGAAGTCAAGGCGGGCGCATCGCCGGTATTGGGCCAATTCCGCTCATCCTGAGCCTGTCGAAAAACGGAATTGGCCCACGGACGCCTCGCAGACAGTTACCGGTGGTAGCCGCGCTCCACGCGCACTTCTACGGACACGCCGTCCATCACCCCGCCGTTGATCGGCATACGCGGCTTCTTCACCCGTACCGTCACCGCCTGCGCCTGGTACTGCTCCAGCAGCTTGGCGGCGATCTCATCGGCGAGACGCTCGATGAGGTTGCGGCTGGGGCCCTCCGCCACGGCGCGAACGGTGGCGTGGACCTTGGCATAGTCAATGGTGTCCTCCAGGCGGTCAGATGCGCGGGCGCGGGAGAGGTCCGCCTCCATCGTCACGTCCACGGACAGGTGCTGGCCCAGCGCCTGCTCCTCCGGCCTGGCGCCGTGATGCCCAAAGAAGAGCATGCCTTCCAAGCGGATGATATCCAGCCGGGCCATATTAGTTGGAAGAAATCCGGCGCTGCAGATCGCCGGGGCCGGGCGGGTCCTGCTTTTGTTGCGCCCGCAAATAGATGAACGTCTGCAAGGTGCTGTTCTCCCTGGCCAGCAGCGCCGCCTCTCGCTGCAGCCGTTCCCTGGCCAGCGGCTCCTCCAGCAGCGCCTGCTTCTCCGGCATCTGCACCGCAAGTATGCTGCCCACCACATAGGACAGCGCCTGCGGGTCCAAGTCCAAGTCCAGCTTCACCCGCTCGCGGTCAGAGAGCCTGGAGAGGATGTCCAGGTGCTGCTCGAACCGCTCCTTGACCGAGTCCACCAGCGCGCCCATCTCCTCCTCCGCGCCCAAGCGATGATCGAGATACTGGATGCGACACCGCATGTACGGGCGCTCCTGCAGCGTCTCCACCATGCGGAAAGGCCGCTGGCCGATGCACCGCAGGTTCATACGCCCCTGGTCCAAGCGCTGCACTTCGGCGATGCGCGCTGTAGTGCCGATGGCGAACGGCACCGCGCCGTAGCCCACCTCGCGCCCCTGCTTGATGAGCACCACGCCGAATGGCAAATCGTCCCGCAGGCATTCGGCGATCATCAGCTTGTAGCGCTCCTCAAAAACGTGGAGCGGCAGCAGCTGGTTGGGGAAGAGCACCGTCCCCAGCGGGAACAGCGGTATTTCCGCGACGTTTTCCATCACACCACCAGGCTCTATATACACCACGAAGCGCCGTCGCATCGCTGGGAGCTACCAGGTTTGGGCCATTATAGCACCGGATGCCGCGCTATCCCCGGAGACCAGCGCGCAGGCGCGTCAGCACCTCGTCCAGATGCGGGGCGTTCGTCTCCGCCGTCAGGTCCATGTGCAGCGGCGTTATCGAAATATGCTTCTGCTTCATCGCCCACGCATCCGTGCCTTCGTCCATCGCCCACTCCGACTTGCCCCGCGCCAGCCAGTAGTAATCGTGCTTATGGGAAGGCACCTTCTCCAGCGTATCGAAGTACTTGCCTTTTGCCAGGCGGGTGATGGAGACGCCCTTAATCTCTGCGAGAGGCACGTTGGGCAGGTTGACGTTGAGCAGCAGCGGCCCCGTCAGCACGCCATCGCGGAAGAGGGTCGCCAGGTGCGCCGCGGTCTGCGCCGCGGGGTCAAACTGCGCGCCCTTCAGCGTGGCCACGGACACGGCGATGGCGGGGATATTCCAGAAGTGCGCTTGGAAACATGCGCCCACGGTGCCGGAGACCAGCACGTTCTGCCCCAAATTCGCCCCCTCATTGATTCCCGACACCACCAGGTCAACCGGCCCCGGAGAAAAGCCCTGCACCGCCAGAATGACGGCATCGGCGGGCGTGCCTTCCACCGCCAGCGCCTTCACCCCTTCAATGCGCGACACCATCTCCTCAACCTTCACCGGGCGGGTGAAGCTGATGCCCATACCCACGCCGCTCTGCTCGCGGTCAGGAGCGACGACGGTGACGTGGCCCACGGCGCACAGCGCGCGCGCCAGCGCCCAGATGCCGGAGGTATGCAGGCCATCGTCATTGGTGACGACGATATTCATGGAGGCTCCCCAAGACAGACTGCGGCATCACCATACTACGCGTGGGGGCGGCGCACCAGTGCAGCGCTACGCTAGCGGCGCCACCGCCACCGGCTTCTTGGGCGCGGGCGTGAACAGGATGCTCACCGCCCCCAGCAGCAGCACCACCACCCCCGCCCACCAGATAGCGTTGTAGCTGCCCGTCGCATCGCGCACGTAGCCCGCCAGCGGCGCGCCTATGCCGCCGATGACCAGGATAATCGGCGTGACCACGCCGCGTATCTTGCCGATGTTCGCCCGGCCAAAATAGTCCGCCCAGAGAAAGCTCTGGAGAAAGAGCAGGCCGCCGATGCCCACGCCGAAGGCCATCATGGAAAGGAACATCACCATGGCGCTGTAGGCGTAAATGGTGAGGACACACGCCAGCGTCAGCATCAGGAAGCCAAAGCCGCCCAGCACCCGTGCGGGAAACCTGCCCACGAGCATGCCCAGGGCGAAGGTGCTCAGCCCCGCGCACACGGCATCCATCGCCGCGGCAAAGGAGATGAGCCTGGTGCTCAGGCCACGGTCCACAAAGGACGGGATGCGGTGTACGCCGAAGGTGGCTACCGCCAGGGAGACCAGGCTAAAGACGACAACGAGCCTCCAGAACGCGGCGGTGCGGACAGCCTCACGCACCGTCCACACGGTCTCCGCCACGCCGGGGTTGCGTGCCGCCGCCGCCCTGCCCGCCACGGAGTCAGGATGGGGAGCGCCATCGGGCAGCAGGCCCTGGTCTTCCGGCTGGCGGCGCACAAAAAGCAGCGACAGCGGCACGATGATCCCCGCGCCAATGCCCGCAAGGGCGATCCACGCCGTGCGCCAGCCCCAGGCGTCAATGAATATCTCAGAGAGCGGAATGAAGATGAGGGCGCCGACAGGGATGCCCAGCGACATGTACGAGATGGCCTTGCCCCGCTTGCTCACGAACCACTTCGCCACCGGCACCGTGGTGATCAGCGACCCCGCGCCGTTCATGCCTACGACGCCCATGACCGCGAAGCAGAGGATGACCTGCCACGCGTTGTTGGCGAACGAGAGGCCCACCATCGCCACGGCGACGGAAGCGCCGGCTACGGCCAGCAGTACGCGGGCGCCGTGCCGGTCCAGGATACCGCCGACAACGGGGCTGGTAACGGAGCTGCCCACCTGCCGCGCCGTCTGCGCCCAGCCGAACATCGAGCGCCCGATGCCCAGCTCATCGCCCATGGGACGAATGAACAGGCCAAAGTTCAGGCTCGCCATCGCCATGCTGGCGGCATTGGCCGAGGCCATGACGCCGACGATGACCCAGCCGTAGAACATCTTTTCCCGCACCGCGGCGCGGTCTGGCGGCATCGTGTTCCTGACGCTCGTCCCCCTGCATTGCTAGTCGCACAGGATAGCATGTCAGCTTGTGATCGCCTCCATTCCCTCACCAGGCAGAAATGCCATGCCCCCTGTCGTTGTCGAAACTGCGGGACTCGCGATTCCATCGGAGTCGAGCCCAGCCAGCGACCCGAAGGGCAACACATGCCACCACACAGGTCATTCGTGGTGCGGCGGCTCACCTCCTTAAGCGAGTCCAGCGAGGGTGACATTTTCATTGGACAATGACGGGTGATAGAATCGTAAGACAACAGCAATTGTCCTTGCCCGCCCCTTCCTCTTTGTGGTATCCTGATGCACGCGCCTGACTCTGTGCGCCAGGTTCGATTTGTGCCCGGAAAGGTGAGGAAGCCCGCGTATGACAACACAACAAGTGCTTGAAGCGAAACCCGCCGATGGCGAGGTGGTGAGCATGAAGCTGCTTCTGGAGACGGGTGTCCACTTCGGCCATAAGACGCGCCGGTGGAACCCGAAGATGAAGCAGTATATTTTCACCCGGCGCAACGGCATCCACATCATTGACCTGCAGCAGACACTGGGAATGATGTCTACCGCCTATCACTCTGTGAAGGAAATGGCGGCGCAGGGGAAAACGATCCTGTTCGTGGGGACGAAGAAGCAAGCGCAGGAGGCGGTGGAGCAAGAGGCGGCGCGCTGCAAGATGTATTATGTCAACGTCCGTTGGTTGGGCGGGACACTGACGAACTTCCAGACGATCCGCGGGCGGGTGGAGCATCTGCTGGACCTGGAGCGTAAGAAAGAAACGGGCCACTTCAGCCTGATCACCAAGAAGGAAGCGCTGGGACTGGAGCAGGAGATCGCCAAGCTGAACCACCAGATGGCAGGCATCAAGACCATGAAGAGGCTGCCGGATGCGCTGTTCATTGTGGACCCGGGCAAGGAAGCGATCGCGGTGGCGGAGGCGCGCCGGATCGGTATTCCAATTGTGGCGATCAACGATACGGACTGCGACCCAAACTTCATCACCTACCCGATCCCCGGCAACGACGACGCGATCCGGTCCGTGCGGCTGATCACAAGCAAGATCGCCGACGCGGTGCTGGAAGGAGGCGTGCTGCGCGAGCAGCGTCTGCTGGAGCAGGTGAAGGCCGCGGAGACGGCGGCTGCCGCCGAAATGAAGGACGCCGAGCCGGAACCCGCCGAGGCGATGCGCTAGGTCGCCGCACCCTCTCTTCTCTAAGAGAATAACCGATCTGTAGGAGCACGCACTGTGCCTGTATCTGCTGCTGACGTGAAAACGGTTCGTGAGCGCACCGGCGCGGGCTTTGCCGATTGCCGCGCCACGCTGGATAAGCTGGGCGGCAACGTGGAGAAGGCGGTCGAAGATCTGCGCCAGAAGGGGATCGCCAAGGGCCTAGCGCTGGCGGACAAGAAGGCCAGCGCCAAGGCGAGCCAGGGCATGGTGGATAGCTACATCCACGCGGGCGGGCGCATCGGCGTGCTGCTGGAGCTGAACTGTGAGACGGACTTTGTCGCTCGCACCGAAGAGTTCCGCGCGCTGGCCCACAACCTGGCGATGCAGGTGGCGGCGATGAGCCCGCGGTACATCGGCATAGACGATCTGCCGGAGAAGCCGGAGGGCGCGCTGGCAGACATCAGCCTGATGCATCAGGCGTTCATCCGCGATCCATCGAAAACGATCAAGGACCTGGTGGCGGAAGCGATCGGCAAGCTGGGCGAAAGCATCCGGGTGCGCAGGTTTAGCCGGTACGAGCTTGGGGGGTAACCGCGCCCCAGGGCGGGACAGCGAAGGGAACGGCGCCATGCCAACGCCGCGCTACAAGCGGGCAGTGCTGAAGCTGAGCGGCGAGGCTCTCAAGGGCGAGAGCGGCTACGGCGTGGACTGGCCCACGGTGCGCTATGTGGCGGGGCAGGTAAAGGAGCTGCACGCTCTTGGCGTGCAGCTGGCGGTGGTGGTGGGCGGAGGGAATATCTGGCGTGGGGCGGACGCGGCACGGGCAGGCATGGACCGCACCACGGCGGACTACGCGGGCATGCTGGCGACGGTCATCAATGCACTCGCATTGCAGGATGCGCTGGAGAAGCTGGGCGTGGTGACGCGGACGCAGACGGCGCTGCCGATCACAAACGTCGCCGAGCCGTTTATTCATCGCCGCGCGGTGCGCCACCTGGAGAAAGAGCGGGTGGTGATCTTTGCCGCAGGCACGGGCAACCCGTATATGACGACGGATACGGCGGCGGCGTTGCGCGCGGTGGAGATGGGGGCGCAGGTGCTGCTGATGGCGAAGAACGGGATTGACGGGGTGTACGACGCCGACCCGCGCAAGCACCCCGGCGCCAAGAAGTTCGATAAGATCAGCCACATTGATGCCCTCAGCCGCCGGCTGGAGGTGATGGACACCACGGCGCTCTCTATGTGCATGGACAACGGGCTGCCCATCGTGGTGTTCGACCTGCTGGACCCGCAGGCAGCGGTGAAGGCGCTGACGGGCGAGGCCATCGGCACGCTGATCTCGTAGCGTCAGCGGGGGCCCATAGCAGCGGCGCAGGAAGGAAGCAGCAATGACTGAAGAGGTAATCAAGCAGACGGAAGCGAAGATGAAAAAGAGCGTGGACGCCTTGTCCGCGGACCTGGCGGCGCTGCGCACGGGCCGCGCCAGCCCGGCG